>NZ_KB891212.1:15654-93280 GCF_000373365.1 Parafrankia discariae | reverse complement strand
GCACCGAGATGGCCGAGCACGCCCGATTCACCGTCACGACCGGTATCCCTGTCTACTTCTGCGACCCGCATTCACCATGGCAGCGTGGGAGCAACGAGAATACCAACGGGCTGCTCCGCCAGTATTTCCCTAAGGGCACCGACCTGTCGGATCACACACAGGCGGAACTCGACCGTGTCGCCGACCTGTTGAATCGCCGCCCGCGTCAGACCCTGGACTGGGATACACCCGCCGAAAGACTCAATCACCTGCTACTCTCGCAGAGCGGTTGATGCACTGACGGGTTGAGCTCGCCATCACTACGTAATAAAAACCAGATACGACAAGGTCCGTCACGGCCGTGACGGGATCGGATTCCTGCTCTTCCCAAGCGAACTGATACCCATGTCGCAAGACAAGAAACGATCGATTTTCGAGGTGAAAAAAAGGGAATCCGGGGCAGGAGGAGCAGGAGGGACGGCCCCGAGGATGACCGTCCCGACTTGCCAACAGGAGGAACTCGGTGAACCAGCGGGCAGAAAAGGCCAGGTCACGCCGCTTGCCAATGGGGCGCGCGGGGGTCGCGGCGATGCGCACGGCGGGTGTGATGACCGCGGTGGCGCTCGTCGTCGGGTGCGGCGGGTCGGATCCGGAGACCGATGACCGGGCCGAGGCGGCACCTCCTGCCACCTCCGAGTCGGCGGCGGCGTCGCCATCTGCCCTGCGAGCGGAGGACTTCGTCCTGACCGAGGGACCGGAAACCGCTGGATTCACGGGTACCCCGCCGGCCCCCGATTCCGAGGAGTCCGCCGACCTGCGGCAGGTAGCCGCCTGCCTCAAGATCCCCGAGACGGCCCTCGAGACCGACGCGGCGGCGCTCGACCACGCTCGCGGTATGCAGTTCGCCTACCAGGGGGCTCGTTTCCCGAAGGTCAGCAGCACTGCCTCGATTCTGCCCGCCGACGTGGTTGGCTCCGACCGCGCCATCTTCGAGAAGGACAACTTCGCGAGCTGCCTCGGCCAGTTCCTGGACCAGGAGATAGCCGGGACGGTTCCGGGCGGCACCGCCGACATCGTCTCCGCCGAGGAGCCGGCGACGCTCCCGCCCGGGGCGACGGGCGCGGTTGATGCCGTCGCTGTGCTCTCCGACGCCTCCGGCAAGGCCAACGTGTTCTACACCTTTGTCTTCGTCCTCGAGGACCAGGTCGAGTCCACGTTGATGCTCGCGAATGTCGGTTCTCCCACCCCGCCGCAGATCGTGAACGCGATGGTCGGGCAGGTCGCCGAGAAGGTCCACAACCAGTAGGCGAAGACGTACGATCCGTGGAATTCAGTCGCCGTGGCGGCCGTCCCGCTTCCAGTTCGCGGCGGGCCGGCCGCCCTGGCAGTCGACCTTCACTTCGACTTCCCCGGCCGAACCGGTGGACCTGACCTCCGCCTCCCGGTCAGGTCCACGTCTGGACCTCTGCACGGCGTAGCCCTGGGCGGGAGTTGATCGCGGTGAGGGTGACCTCGGAGCCGGCACACCGGGCGACGACCGTGCCGAACGCGCGGGGCGCACCGCCGGGGCCGACCGGGAGTTGTGTCGCAGGATCCTGCCGCGTTACCGGCCCGGCCGGGCCGGTTCCGGACGGTCCCGGTGACCGGCTCTCGTTCACGCCCCCGTCGGCGGCCGGGTGGCGGGTGACGAGGCCAAGGCCGTCGGGCTGGCGAGATCCTGAGCGAGCCGCGCCTCGCTGAGCACCTCGCCGGACGGGTCGGTGATGCCGTCACCGATCACGCTGATCGCCGCGAGGCCGGTCAGCGTCGCCGCGACGGCCGCGACCAACCAGCCCAGGACGGCGAGCGTGGTGCGCCGCCCTCTACCACCGGCTCGCGCCGTCCTGACCCGCATGCCCCGACTATGCCTCGGCGATGGTTATGGGCTCCCCGGGGCGGGGTTAGGCGATGGTTAAGAACCTGGTCACCGGCTCCGGCCAGGACAGTTTGGCCTCTGTGGCCCGGCTTCTGCCGATCGAGGACGATCGGCGATCTCCCGCCTGCTGCCGCGCGCGCTCCGCGCCGCCGGTCACGCGGTCGCGGTGGTGGGGCCGGCCATGGCCGGCCTGCGGGGCGCGCTCGACGACCGGCCGGATCTCGTCGTCCTCGACCTCGGCCTGCCCGACCTCGACGGGCTGGACCTGCTGCGGATGCTGCGGGCCGTCAGCCGCGTCCCGCCGCCTGCGCACCCCGCTGACCGCCCTGCGGCTGGAGGCGGAGGCGCTCGCCGACCCGCAGGAGGCGGGCCCGGGTCACCGCCGCCGCCGACGGCCTCGAGAAGGCGGTGACGGCGCTCATCCAGCAGGCGCGCCGCAACGAGCTCGCCGCCGGCGGCACCGGTCCGAGCGGCACCGGTCCGAGCGGCACCGGCACCGGCGGCGGCCCGGGCGGCGCCGCGCCGGCCGGCGCGGGGGCCCCGGTCCCCGGCTGCGACACGGCGCGGGTGGTGCGTGACCGGGTCGCGTTCTGGTCGGTGCTCGCCGAGGACACCGGACGCCCGCTGTCCGTCGAGGTGACTGAACTCCCGGCGCCGGTCCGCCTGGACGCCGACACGCTCACCGCAGCGGTGGACGCGCTGCTGGGCAACGTCTTCGCGCACACCCCGGACGGGACGGCGTTCGCGGTGACCCTCGCCCGGCGCCCGGACGGCGGCGCGGAGTTCACCGTCGCCGACCACGGGCCGGGGCTGCCGGACGACGCCGCGCGCCGCGGCGAGTCACGGGCCGACTCGACCGGCCTCGGCCTCGACATCGCCCGCCGCGCCGCCGAGACCAGCGGCGGCCGGCTCGAAACCACCGGGGGCCCCGCCGACGGGGCCGTGATCATCTTCGTGCTGAGCCCGCCGGCCCAGGCCTCCTAGAACATGAGCGCGGGCCCCACAGCTCGCGGGCGGGCCCAGCGGCCCTGATCGCGAGGCCGGCCGCTCAGCCGACCAGCGCCTCGACACCGATCAGCGCCGCGATGAGGAGCAGGACCGCCAGGACGACCAGAATGCTGGTGATCACGGGCCGGCGTTCGAGGAAGGACAGCCGGATGCCCGGGAAGGTCTCGGGCAGCGCGGAGGTCAACACCGGCTCCGCCGGCCGGCGGACCTGGACATCAGCCGATCGCAGCAACCGTTCCAGGGCCTTCTGGTCCCAGCCCAGCATCCACATTGTCAGCGGTGGGGCCTGATCCCGCTCGATGACGAGGCGGGCGTCGGTCCGGGAACTGAACCGGGAGCTGCGGATCCGGGCGAAGGTGGCCTGCCGCAGGTCGGAGAGCGGGACGCGGACGGTCCGCCCTCGCCAGTCGGAACGGATGAGAACGCCGTTGTCAACGGCCACATACGACATCTTCCGCTGCCGCCAGAAGAACCACCCGTACCCCGCCAGTGCGCCAGCCGCCATCGCCCCGTAGAAGATCCATTCTCCGGTGTCGTTCCGGTCCGACCGAAATTCCGTTCGGAACAGCTGGGCCAGCAGTAGAACGGCTACGAACGCCATCACTGTGAGCTGCCGGGACCGGGAAGGCCGCACAATGTCCGCGGGTACCGCGACCAGCACGTCGGTGTCCTGCATGCCGGATGTCCTTTCCAGGTTCGGTCACGACAAACCGCCGCAGCCGGCTGGTTCTTTCTCCCCGAGCCGTTTCAGCGAAACGCGTCGAAGGCGAGCCGGGAGAGCATCATCAGCAGTTGGCACTCCGCGATACGCACCCCCGCGGCCAGGGCGGGATCGCTGACGGCCAGCGGCAGCCGCAGCCCTGGGATGGATCGGGCGGCCCGGATGAGCGTCATCCGCTGCGTCCTGTGCTCGACGGGAGCACCGAGACGGTCCAGTAGCTCGTCGAGCGGTCCCTCCTCCCAGACATCCACGGAGGTCCATCCCGGCCGGGCTCGCGAGGCCCGCTCGATGACAAGGATCTCGGCGTCGGGTGCGCGGCGAGACCGGGCGAGCCGCAGCCGAACGAGCCGGCGGATGTCCGCCACCGGAATCCTCGCCGCCGGCTCCGCGGGATCCCCGAGAATCAGGTCCCCGCCCCGCAGGGCGAGTATCCTCCGGTCTCCCCATTGGAGCGTCCGCCAGTGCAGCGCGACGAACGCCAAGAATCCCGGAACCGGGCTCACGAAAGCCATCCCGACGAGACCAAAAAACACGGCGGAAGCCGCTAGAACCGTGTAGGAGCCGACAACCAGTCCTATGATCCGCAACCGTCGACGGCGGAGGCCGGTGACGTTCTCCGACCGAGGAACGGTTATCGCCGTGGAGGACTCGGGCAGCTCCAGCACAAACCGGATGATGTCCGGTGAACCGGGATCCAAACCCGGACGCACCGCGCCCGTTGCTTCGCCGGTGGCCGCCCTGGTCGCCCTCAGGGTTCAGCCAGTGCAGCTACCAGGGAAAACACGGTCTCAGCTCGCCGTGGAATTCCTCTCGGCGTTCTCCAGGTCGTAGGCGCGGCGGGCCCGGGCGATGGTCGTCCGGTGTCGTTCGGCCCACTCGGTGAGGGCGGTCAGCGGGCCGAACAGCTCGCGGGCGGCGCCCGTCGCCGTGTACTCCACCTTCGGCGGGACGGTCGGGTAGACCTTGCGGACGAGCAGGCCGTCGCGTTCGAGCCGGCGCAGGGTGAGGGTCAGCATCCGCCGGCTGATGCCGTTGACGGTGCGTTCCAGCTCGGTGAAGCGAACCGGCCCCTGGGCGGCCGCGACCAGGATGCCGATGCTCCACTTGCCGCTGACCTGGTCGAGGACCTCCATGATCGGGCAGGCCTCCACCATCGCCGGGGCGAGCTCGCCACAGACCTCGGCGGGCGACGGCTGCACCGCCGGTGGCCGCTCCACGGTCACATCCGTGTGCCGCTGGGACATGAAAGTGCCTTCTTCCGCTGGTCCGGCCGCTGCCGCAGCATGGTCACAGAACATGATCCCCGGAACATCCCGTGGCGTCAGTTACAAACGATGCCCCAAGGAGAGTCCATGTCCCAGCCCTTCTCATCACCGGCGGAGACCGCGGCGAACCCGCCTGCTCCTGAGCGGACGTCCCCGGTGCCGGACGTGGCGGCCCCGCGGGCCGCCGGTTCCCGGCCGCTCGCGCTGATCGTGCTGTGCGCGTCGATGCTCATGGTCATCCTGGACGGCACCATCGTCACCGTAGCGCTGCCCACCATCCAGGATGACCTGGGCTTCTCCACCGCCGGGCTGGCCTGGGTGGTCAACGCCTATCTCGTCGCCTTCGGCGGTCTGCTGCTGCTCGCCGGCCGCGTCGGGGACCTCGTCGGCCGCCGGCGGGTGTTCGTCGCCGGGCTGGTGGTGTTCACCGTGGCCTCGTTGCTCTGCGGGCTGGCGGCGGACGCCGGCCTGCTGATCGCCGCGCGGTTCGTCCAGGGGGTCGGCGGGGCGCTGTCGTCGTCGGTGGTGCTCGGGATGATCGTGGTGGCCTTCCCGGAGCCGCGGGAGCAGGCGCGGGCGATCGGGGTGTTCAGCTTCGTCGGTGCCGCCGGGGCGTCGATCGGCCTGCTCGCCGGCGGGCTGCTCGTCGAGACGCTGACCTGGCACTGGATCTTCTTCGTGAATGTGCCGATCGGCGCGGTGGCGGTCGCGCTGTCGCTGCGGGTGCTGCCCGCCGAGCGCGGGCTCGGCCTGCGTGCCGGGGCGGACGCGCCCGGGGCGGTGCTGGTCACCGCGGGTCTCATGCTCGGCGTCTACGCGATCGTCGGCACCGCCGACGCGGGCTGGGCCTCCGTTCGGACCGTCGGCCTCGGTGGGCTCGCGCTCGCGCTGCTGGCCGCCTTCGCCGTCCGGCAGGCGACGGCCGCGCACCCGCTGCTGCCGCCGCGGCTGTTCTCCTCCCGGGCACTGACCGTGGCGAACGTCGTCCAGACGCTGATGGCCGGCGGGCTGTTCGCGTTCCAGTTCGTGCTCGCGCTGTTCCTGCAGCGGGTCCTCGGCTACGGGCCGGCCGAGACGGGCCTGGCGTTCCTGCCGATCGCGGCGACGATCGGCGCGTTCTCGCTCGGGCTCTCCGGGCGGCTCGCCCACCGCTTCGGCGCGGGCCTGGTACTGCTGCCCGGTCTGGTCCTGCTCGGCGTCGGCCTGTGGCTGCTGTCCCGCCTGGCGCCGGACGCGGCGTACCCGACGGACATCCTGCCGGTCGCGGTCGTCCTGGGGTGCGGGGGCGGGCTGACGCTGCCGGCGCTCACCCAGCTCAGCATGACCGGGGTGCCGCCGGACGACGCCGGGCTCGCCTCCGGCCTGGCCAACACCACGTTGCAGGTAGGCGGGGCGCTGGGGCTCGCCGTCCTGACCACCCTGGCGGCGGGGCGCACCGGGGACGCGGCGGACGGCGGCGCCGGGCCGGGGGCAGCGCTCACCGCCGGCTATCACCTCGCCTGGACCGGCGGCGCCGTCCTGATGGCCGTCGGCCTGCTGCTCACCGTCGCCTTCCTCCGGCCGGGCGGGGCAGCCCGGAGCCGGGTGCCTTAACGGTCCCTCAGCGTCCGGCAAGCGCGGCCCCGGCATGATCGGCGCGAACCTCAGTGCCAGGCGAACGCGCCGGACGGCACCGCGACCAGGCGGCCCGCCTCAGCCGGTGCGGCACGCAGGAGGTTCACACGGCCAGCGGGATCGACCCCCGCTCGTCCGCCCGGCAGGTGCGGGAGCGCCTGCGGACCCGCCGCGCGGCGGTGCCGATCAGCGCCGGTGTGCTGGCCACGGCCACGGCGACCGGCGGGGCCGCTCCGGGGACGACGACTGAACCCGGGTCACGACCTGGTGGAGCGGGATCTACTGGAGGTAGCCCTCGACCTGGTTGCCCGAGCCGGCGCGGGCCTCGTCCGGGTCCTCGCCGGCCGAGCGGGCCGCCCGGCGCCGGCGCAGCAGGTCCCAGCACTGGTCGAGGGTCTGCTCCAGCTCGGTCAGGCGGTCGGACTCGGCGTCCGCGTCGATCTGGCCCCGGGTGCGCCGCTGGCGCAGCTCGTGCTCCTCCGCCACCAGGGAGTCGATGCGCTCGAAGATCTTCGTGTCGTCCATTGTCCAGAGCCAACCACGGGGCGCGCCGGTGTTCCACTCCGGGTCAGCCGGCGGACCCGCCCGGAGCCGCCGGCGGACCCGGGGTGGCCCGCAGGCCGGGTGCGTCCAGCGGGCAGCAGATCCGCTCCGCCGCCTGCCGCCCGATCCGCGCGGACGCCCGCTGCGCCGCGGGCAGCTCGGCGGCCGGCCGGCGCGGGTTGCGGATGCCGAGCGCGGCGACCAGGCCGCCGGCCGCGCACACCAGCGCGCAGATGACCATCGCCCGGCGGAACCCGCGGTCGAACAGGCCCGGGTCGAGGTAGGCGGCGCCGCCCAGCCCGGCGAGGGCGGGCAGCACGGCGACGGCGACCAGCCCGCCGGTGCGCGCGACGTCGTTGTTCACCGCCGACGCCGCGCCGGCGTGATGCGCCGGCACCGCGGCGAGCGTGGTGGACGTCAACGGCGCGACGCAGGTGGCGAGCCCGAGACCGAGCACGAGGGCACCGGGCAGGACGTCGAACGGGTAGAACGCGTCCGGGCCGGCCCGGGTGATCAGCAGCAGGCCGGCGCCGGCGACGGCGGGGCCGACCGTCATCGGCAGCCGCGGGCCGATCCGGGTGGCCAGCGCGCCGGCCCGCGCGGAGAACAACAGCATCATCACAGTGACCGGCAGCAGCGCCGTCCCGGCGGCGAGCGGACTGAAGCCGCTGACCTGCTGGAGCTGGATCGGCAGCAGGAACAGCGCGCCGCCCAGCGCCGCGTACTGCAGGAAGGTGACGCCGTTCGCGGCCGTGAACTGCCGGGAGGCGAACATCTCCAGCGGCACCACCGGATCGGCCGCCCGGTGCTCCCGGGCGACGAACCCGGCCAGCAGCGCGACCCCGCCGACCAGGCCGACCAGCACCGGGGCCGACGTCCACCCGCGGCCCGGGCCGTCGATGAGGGCGAACACGACGCCGACCAGCCCGGTGGTCACCAGGGCGCCGCCGAGCAGGTCGGGCCGGCCGCGGACGTCGGGGTTGTGGCTCTCGGGGACGTGGCGCACGGCGACCGTGACCACGACGGCGGCCAGCGGCAGGTTGATCAGGAAGATCAGCCGCCAGGAGAACGCCTCGATGAGCCAGCCGCCGAGGAACGGCCCGGCGGCCGTGGCCACCCCGCCGAGCCCGGTCCAGGCGCCGATCGCCCGGCCGCGGTCGGCCTCGTCGAACGACGCCTGCAGGATCGCCAGGCTGGCCGGGGTGAGCAGGGCCGCGCCGACCCCCTGCAACGCCCGGGCGGCGACGAGGATCTCCACATTCGGTGCCAACCCGCACAGCAGGGACGTCAGCGCGAACCAGACCACGCCGACCACGAAGACCCGCCGCCGCCCGTAGCGGTCGCCGAGCGAGCCGCCGACGAGCAGCAGCCCGGCGAGTGCCAGCGCGTAGCCGGTGACCACCCACTGCAGGGCCGCCAGGTCGGCGTCGAACGCCCGCCCGAGCGCCGGCAGCGCGATGCCGACGACGGTCGCGTCGATCGACGCCAGCGCGGAGCCCAGCACCGCCGCCGCGACGACCCAGCGTCCCCGGCGGCCGGTGAGGGTCAGTCCGCCGACTTCGCCAGCTTCGACGGCCACCAGATCTTCTTCCCGATGTCGTAGCTCAGCGCCGGCACCAGGATGGAGCGGACGATGATCGTGTCCAGGAGCACGCCGAAGGCCACCGAGAACCCGACCTCGGCGAGGAACACCAGCGGCAGCACCCCCAGGACGGCGAAGGTCGCCGCCAGCACGACCCCCGCCGAGGTGATCACCCCACCGGTGACGGACAGGCCGCGGACGATGCCGGACCGCGTCCCGTGTTCGAGGGTCTCCTCCCGCACCCGGGTCATCAGGAAGATGTTGTAGTCGATGCCGAGGGCGACCAGGAACACGAAGGCGAACAGCGGGAAGCCCGGGTCGGCGCCCGCGAAGCCGAAGACGTGGTTGAACACCAGCGCGCTCACCCCGAGCGTGGCGGTGAAAGACAGCACCACGGTGGCGATCAGCAGCAGCGGCGCGACGAGTGCCCGCAGCAGCACCCCGAGCACGATCAGGATGACGACCAGCACGATCGGGATGATCAGGTTCCGGTCGTGCGCGGACGCGTTCTGGGTGTCGTAGTTGATCGCCGACTGCCCGCCGACCAGGGCGTCGGCGCCCTCGATCGGGTGCAGCGCGGCCCGCAGCGCCTTGACCGTGGCGTAGGCCTCGGGCGTGTCGTAACGGTGGGTGATCGTCGCCTCGACGGCGATCCGCCCGTCGACCTCGCCGACCTGGAGGCTGGCGGGCAGGCAGCCGTCCGCCCCGGGCCGGATCGGCGGACTGCCGGTGGCGATCGCGCGGGCCAGTTTGGCGTAGTCGAGCTGGACGCAGACCGCCCCCGGGTCGGTGGAGACCCCCGGGACCTTCGCGGCGGCGGCGATGACCTCGTCCCGGCGGTCGGCGTTCGCGGTGATCACCGCCGGCGCGCCGGAGCCCTGGCTGAAGTGCGCGTCGAAGATCTCCTGGCCGAGGATCGCGTCGGGGTCGTTGGTGAAGCTGTCGGTCGTCGACAGGCCGTCCACCTTGAGCGTGGTCATCGCACCGGCGCAGGCCAGCAGGAGGATCGCGGTGGAGACCCAGGCCAGCCGCGGCCGGCGCACCAGCCCGCCGGCGAAGCGCGCCCACGCGCCGTGACTGGCCAGGTCGGCCTGCCGGTCGAAGCGCGGGACGCGCGGCCAGAACACCCACCGGCCGCACAGCACCAGGAAGACCGGCAGGAAGGTCAGCATCACCAGCGCGGTGCAGCCGATGCCGATCGCGGTGACCGGGCCGAGGCTCTTGTTCGAGTTCAGCTCGCCCAGGTACAGGCACAGCAGGCCGAGCACGACCGTGACGGCCGACGCCGCGATGGCCGGCGCGGCACCGCGCCAGGCGGTGATCATCGCCTCCACCCGGCTGGCGTGGGTGTGCAGCTCCTCCCGGTAGCGGCTGACCAGCAGCAGCGCGTAGTCGGTTCCGGCGCCGATCACCAGGACGAACAGGATGCCCTGGCTCTGTCCGTTGAGCGTGAGCACGTCGTGCTTGGCCAGCGGGTAGATGATCAGTACTGAGACGCCGAGGGCCAGCACCGAGCTGAAGAGCGGGAAGAACCACAGCACCGGGCTGCGGTAGACCACGAGCAGGATCACGATCACGACCAGGCCGGCGGCGAGCAGCAGTACGCCGTCGATACCCTCGAACGCCTCGATGAAGGCCACCAGCAGGCCACCGGGCCCCGCGCTGTGCACGGCCAGGCCGGCGGGGACGTCCTTCTTCGCGATGTCGACGACCGCGTTCTCGACGTCGACCAGCTCGTCGCCGGTGACCTCGACGTCGCCCTTCTTGCCGACGAGCGGGACGGCGACGTTGGCGGCGGTACCGTCCACGGAGAACTGCGGAGCGGCGGACTGGTCCGGGTCGACGCCCGGGACGGCGCGGAACGCCTCGGCGTCCGCGGCGATCTTCGCCTTGTCGGCGGTGGTCAGGCCGCCCTCACGCTGGTAGACGATGAATCCCGGCAGTGTCTGGACGGACCGGAACTTCTCGGACTCGTCGGCCACCCGGGTCGACTCGGCCGACCCGGGCAGGAACGCGGCGTTGTCGTTCTTCTGCACCTCGGCGAGCCTGGCCTGGTACTGGCCGCCGAACATGCCCAGCAGCAGCCAGAGCACCGCCAGGCCCGCGAACACGTAGAGAATCCGCGGCCGCCGCGCGCGGCCCCCGCCCCCGCCGCTCCCCCCGCCCCCGCCGGTTCCGTCGAGCCCCGCCGAGGCCGACTCCCCGGATGAGGGCTCACCCGCCCCGAGCCCGCGCACGTCGGACCGGCCGGGCGCCGCGTTGTCGGGCGCCGCCTCATCGGCGGGCATGGCCTCATCGGCAGGCACTACGCCGTCGGCGGGCACGGCCCCGTCGGCCGACGGGGCGGGTCCGGGGGCCGCCGTGCCACCCGAATGATCGTCATCCCGGGGGCCGGGCACGGTCCGCGCCCCTTCGCTCTCCGCCGGCCGGGCTGCGCCCTTGTCGCTCAATCTCGCCGTCCTCGATCCAGGTGGCCTACCCGGCGCGGCCGCCGCCACGGACGCACTCGGGTGTGGTCCGGGGCATTGTGGCGTATCGCCGCCGTTCGCGCTTCGCGCCCCGCGACCCGACCGTCACCGTCCGGCTCCGCCGGGAGCCGGACGGTGCGCCCGCGGACAACGGATGTCCGCCGCTGGCGGGCGGCTCAGTCCTCGCGGATCTGCTGGGAGAGGTACTCGGGCGCGCCGAGCTGGGAGATGAGCTCGAGCTGGGAGTCGAGCCAGTCGATGTGCTCCTCCTCAGAGGTGAGGATCTCCTCCAGGAGCACGGCCGAGCCGATGTCGTTCTTCGTCCGGCTCAGCACGATCGCCTCGCGCAGCGTGTCGACGGCGTTCGTCTCGTGGGTGCGGTCGAGCTCGAGCTGCTCGGGCACGGTCTCACCGATGCGCAGTGTGTGCAGCCGCTGAAGGTTGGGCAGTCCGCCCAGGTAGAGCACACGGTGAATGATCCTGTCCGCGTGCTTCATCTCATCGATCGACTCGTGGTAGTAGTGCTCCGAGATGTACTTGTAGCCCCAGTTACGCTGCATCCTCGAATGCAGGAAGTACTGGTTGACCGCTGTCAGCTCATTCGTCAGAACAGCGTTCAGGCTCTCGACGATCTGTTCGTCGCCACGCACCGCCGGTTACCTCCGCGAGGGTCACCCGAAGCCGCCCCCGGGACGGCTCGGCCGACATCCGGCGGCGATGCCGTCACCGGCATGGCGGACTGACCCGACCAACTCGCGCTCCAGCCGCGCGAGCGGTGCGGGAGGCCCCGCGGCCGGCGACGGAGATCCACTCCGGGCCACCGAGATCACGTCCCAGGAGGCCCCGGTGGGTCACTAGGCTGATCTGGCAACCGGACGCCGCCGACGCGGCATCGCCTCGTCGAGCAGCTCGTCGATCTCCTCGAGACAGCCGCCGCATCCCGTGCCGGCGTCACACCTCGCACCGATCTCGTCAGCGTCATAGGCGCCCGACGCGATGACGCTCCGTAGCGTCCGGTCGGAGACAGCAAAGCATGAGCAGACCAGCACCGCACCTCACCACGCCCGGACTGGCCGGCGCTGGAGCCGCCGGCAAACGATATTCGCCGTTCCGGGAACTCCTCGCCTCGCGATCAGGCTTGCGCCGAGGATCAGGCTTAGCTAAGGCTTCCCTTATCGATAGAGTGCCACGGAACGGGCACCGGACGCAAGAGAGCCTTACCCACTTCACACACCAACCGCAACCAGCCACGACCGACAGTGACCGCCGGGCATGCGATTCGCCACCACGCGAACGCTGCGCACAACCGGCGGCCACCATCGAGGCCGATGACCCGGGCCCGATGACCCGGGCCCGGCGACCTGGGCCTGACGCCTCAGGCCTGACCCGTCAGGCCCGACCGCTCAGGCACGACCACTCAGGTCTGGCTGGCCGGGCGGTCCGTGTTGGGCACCAGCGCCACCGCCGCGTCGGGCTCGGTGACCCGAAAGCTGAAACTCTGCTCCAGGTACAGCTCGACCTCCTCGGTGGTGTGCGCGGAGTAGCCGACCGACAGGTCCTGGCCCGACTCGAGGATGAAGTCACCGCCGCGCTGGCTCAGCACCACCGCGCCCCGCACCCCCGGAGCCCGCACCACAGGGCCGTCGAGGATCTGCTTCAGATGGTTGAGCAGCAGGTAGCCGCCGTGCTCGGTGGCCTCGAGGATCGCGGTGTAGCCATCCGGGTCGATGGCCAGCCCGTACGGCCCGCCGATGCCCGCCCGGCGCAGCAGGGCGACCGCCTTCGCGACCGTGCGCGGGTAGGTGTCGGTGTCGGCTCCCAGCTCCAGCACCGGGTGCGACGACGCCTCGGTGATGCCGACGATCCCCGCCTCGGCATAGCCGTGGAAGACGACGGAGTTCTCGGTCGTCGCGACCCGGCGGGCCGCCTCCTCCAGAGCCGACAGGTCGATGTCGTCCGCGCCACGGTCGATCGCGTCCAGTTCACCGCGGTCGACGGAGAACACCGCCCGCAGCTCCATCACGGGCAGTACCCGGCGCAGCCGGGCCCGCACGCCCTCGCTCGGCGGCGACTGCAGCGCCGTCACCCGACCGATCGGCGTGGCGGAATAGGCCCACCCGTGCGGTCCGGCGAAGTCGACGAGTTTGCGGGCGGCGAGATTCGTCGTGAGGCGGGAACGGGCCTCCTCGTCGACGACCTTCCAGGCTTCCTCGCTCAGGGGCGCATGCCCACGCAGAAGATGGTTCACTCGCTCACACCTTTCAGGCTTCCGATCCCCAGCGAGCCGTCCGCCGGCTCCGTGGCGCGCACGGCGGCGTCGCCGTCGGATCCCTCGGCGCTCATCGCCTCTTCCTCGACCTCCGTGACCGGAACCGAGGTGAACAGATACGTGCGCAGCTGTGAATCGAGGACCGGGTCACGGCGACGCAGCCACTCCAGCGTCATTGCCGCGTGCTCTTTCTCCTCATCACGGTTGTGCGCCAACACCGCGGCCAGCTCCGGATCGGTGGCCGCCTGCACCCGCTGGTCGTACCAGTCGACCGCCTCCAACTCCTCCATCAGCGACGTGATCGCCCGGTGGCGATCGACGACGCCGGGCGTGAGCGCGTCCGCCGGCTCGTGTAGCCCCATACTTGAGTCGCCCATACGGCACTACCTACCACGCCTGGGCCCACCAACCCGCCGGGACGGCATGGGTTCACGAACAGCCGACATCCCGATGTGCGGCGACACGTCCACTTTCCGTCATCGCCGGAGGTCAGCCGGACGTCCGGTGGACCTCCGATGGACGGCGGACCTCCCGCGGACGGCGGACCTCCCGCGTGCGGCGGTAGCCGGAACGCGGTGTTCGGGAGGCGGTGCTCGGGAGGCTCAGTCGGCGACCGGGGTCACGTCGACCCGCCGGTTGGCCGCGCGGCCGGACGTGGTCGCGTTGTCGGCGATCGGCTGATCCGGGCCGAAGCCGGCCGCGCGGATCCGCTCCGCGGGGACACCCCGCAGCACCAGGTACTCGCGCGCGACGCGGGCCCGGTCGATCGAGAGCGCCTGGTTGAGGGCCCGCGGACCGGTGCTGTCGGTGTGCCCGCCGACGATCACCGTCAGGTCGCCGGGCAGCAGCGCACGGGCCACCTTTTCCAGGCCGGCGCGCGTCGAGGAGCCGAGTGCCGTGTCGCCCACCGGGAAGGTGAGGACGGTCCCGTCGAGCGCCGCCCGCAGCGCCGCCCGGGTGCCGTCCGCGGTACCGGCGGGGCCCTGCCCGGCTCCGCCGGTCGTGCCAGGCGCCGGGGCAGGTGCCGGCACGGCGGCCGGCGCCGAAGCGGCGGCCGGCGCCGGAGCGGTCGCCGGGGCCGGGGCGGCGCTTGAGGCCGGTGCGGCCGGTGCGGCCGGTGCGGCCGGCCGGACGATCTCGCCCGTCGCCGGGTCGAGGGCCACGGTGGTACCCGAGCCGACGGCGAGCCGGTTCTCCAGGGACGCTCCGGGGATCGACTCCCGGGCCGCGGCCAGGACCGCCGCCCCGATCGATGCCCGCGCCGCGTCGTCGGGGGCGCTGCCCACCAGCACGACCGACGAGCCGTCGATCGTCACCGAGCGGACACCCGACCCGGTGCCCAACGCCTTCGTCACGTCACCGAACGCCTCCACGGCCGGCGTCGCGACCCGAGGGTCGACCGCGACCGTCGCGGAGACGACGCCGCCGGCGGCGTCCGCCGCCGCGCCCAGCAGGGCGGCCCGGGTCGCGCTGTCCGGCACCGTCGCGCTCAGGACCACGCCTGAGGCCTCCCGCCCGCCGCGCTCCACCCCGACGACGAGGGGCCGCGCCGGCTCCGAGGCGATGACGGCGTCCGCCGCCAGCCGGACGGAGCCGCTGCCCGAGACAGCCGCCGCCGCCCGCGCCCGACGCGCGTCCTCGGCGCTGTCGAAGCGGCCGTGCAGCACGATCTCCCGGCCCTCGGCGCTGACCCGCACCTGGGTGGCGCCCGCGACACGCACGGCGTCCGCCGCCCGGCCGGCCAGGTCGTCCTCGATCGGCCCACGCCGCAGCCAGAGTGCCACCAGCCCGAGCAGCAGCCAGGCGATGATCAACGAGACGGCGAACGCCACCAGACGGGGGCGCCGCGGGAACGCCACCGCGGGCGAGGACATGGATGCTCCGTGCTCGATGTCGGACGGGACGATGGGACAGGCCTGTCGGACGGGACTGTGGGACTGGACCGCGGGACGGGACGATCTGTTGCCCCGTGGGCGGGATCACGAGGAGCCCACCGGGGCGCGACACCGACCCGACCGGACGCCCGGCAATCCGCCCAAACGGCACGGATCATCGCAGCGCAGAGCAACTTTCGCACATCACCGACACCGGGGACGCACCGGGGGAAGGCGACAGAAAAACTATCGATCGGACGGCCACGGAACGCCACCCACCGCAGGCCGCCGGGCCACCGGTCACCGAAGGGGCAGGCGACCGAAGGACCGGGCCACAGGCCACGGGCCATCGAGCGACCGGGCCACCGAGCGACCGGGCCACCGAGGGGCCGAACCACCGGGCCGGCCGGCGCAGTACCGGCGAGCCACCCGACCACCAGCCATGGCGATCTTCGCGCCAGCACGCGACGAGCCCGCCACGGGGGGCCGCCGCGATCTTCAGCCCCCGACCGCCGCGATCTTCGATCGCCACAGCCAGTCCCAGACCACTATTTACCGGACAAAACCTCTGTCGAGGCAGACAGACCGCTCGCCCTTTGCTTTCCTTCTCGCCCTTTCAGGCAAGAATCCGCCGAAATCGACCCCGAGACGGCGAGGAAGAAATCAAAGGGCGAGGAGCCTGGCCCCCAACCAGCGATCAGCCGGCTGTGGCCTGACCATCGCCGACCGGGGCCCGGCGTTCGGCCGGCGCCGTGGCCGCGGGCTCGGCGGCCACCTCGACCGCCGAGGGAACCGGGGCACGAACCGGAACCGAGGTGGGGGCCGGAGCCGAGGTCGAAGGCGGAGCCGGGGTCGGGGTCGAAGGCGGAGCCGGGGTCGGGGTCGAAGGCGGAGCCGGAGCCGGGACTGGGGTTGAACCCGATGCCGGTGCCGGTGCCGGAAGAACTGATGCCGCTCGGCGTCGGCTCCGGGCGGTGATGGCCAGCGAGAGCAGTGTGCTCACGCCGAGCACCGCCCAGCCGGCGACCGCGTCCAGGATGTAGTGGTTCGACGTCGCCATCACGACGAACACCGTCGCGGCGGGGTAGAGGCAGCCGAGCACCCTGACGAGAGGTGTGCGGGCGAAACGGGCCAGCATGAAGCCGCACCACAGCGCCCACGCGCAGTGCAGCGAGGGCATGGCCGCGTACTGGTTGGCCAGCCCCTCGAGGCCGTCCGGAGCGGCGCTGGCGCCGCCGCTCCACCAGCCCCATCCCTCGAAGTGCGACATCGTGTCGACGTAGGAGGTTCCGGGCAGGAGCCGAGGCGGGGCGGTGGGGAACAGGAAGAAGCCGCACAGCGAGATCAGGGTGGTGAAGACCAGGGCCCACCGGGCCCTGATGTAGCGGCCGGGGTGACGGCGGTACATCCAGAGCAGCAGCGCCGGCGTGACGATGAAGTGCAGGGTCGCGTAGTAGTAGCAGCAGGCCACCGCCAGCGCCGGGACGCTCTGCAGCCACCGGTTGAGGCTGAGCTCGATGTCGATGTGCAGGTGCTGTTGCAGGCGCAGGATGTCCCAGCCCATGTCGGTCGCGGCGGCCGCCGACGAGCCCGCCACGCCACGGGTGGCCGTGTAGACGTAGTAGAGGCCCACCAGGACGACGGCTTCGACCCACAGGCTGGGCAGGCCGGTCGCCGGGTTGCGGAACCGCCCTGTCCGCCGTGGCACCGCCGCGCCCGACGCCGGTACGTCCGCGGAGGCCGCCGCGCCCGCCGGGACCGGTGCGCCCGCCGGCGTCGCCGTGTCCTCCGACGTCGCCGCGTCCTCCGACGTCGCCGCGTGGCGTTCCCGACCCACCAGGCCCCCCCGGTTCATCTGATCCGCCCCGTCGCCGTGCGCTGCCCCGCCATCGCCCGGAGATTTCCGTTCCGCACGACTGTCCCGGTTCGTCCGATCCACCACGCCTCGACTTCCGGTCCGTCCGCCATCGTCACCCCGTCCAGCTTGCGGCGTCCAGCCAATCACGGACGGCTGATCTCGAACGACGAGGGCGGGTGGCCACGGAGAGACTTCTCCGTGGCCACCCGCCCTCGGTGCGGGACCGGTCGCCGGTCAGGTACGACCGGCGGGCAGCGCCGCGCCAGGCGCGGCGCCCGCCAGCGAACCGCTGGTCGCGGGCTGGTCAACGGGCAGCGCGCTGCCCGCCTTCCAGGTGTCCCACGGGACGGACCACTCGTTGCCGAGCTGCGAGGTGTCCGCCGGACGCCCGGTGTTGCTGATGTCGATGATGTCGCCGAACTGACTGAAGTTGTAGAACCACTGCGCGTCCGCCGGGGACGCGTTCACGCATCCGTGCGAGACGTTCGCCCGGCCCTGCGACCCCACCGACCACGGAGCGGAGTGCACGTACTGCCCACCGCTGGTGTAGTGGACGGCCCACTGCACCTCTTCGTAGTAGTAATCCGGATTGCCCTTCGGCACGCCGACCGTCGCCGAGTCCATGATCACCATCGGGGCCTTGCCCAGCACGTTGTGCGGACCCTCCATGGTCAGGAAGCCGGGCTTGCCACCGCTGATCGGCATGGTCCGCACGAGCTGGTTGTTCTGGAACACCTGCATCACGTGCGTGGCCGCGTCGACCTTGCTGATCTGGGCGGCACCGATCGCGAAGTCCATCGAGCGGTCCTTGACCCCGATCCAGCCGGTGCCGGAGTCGAAGCCCGCGAGGTTGGCCTCCACGTGCACCTTGGTCCCGGGCGTCCAGTACTGCTGCGGACGCCACACCGCCATCCGGTCCGACATCCAGTTCCAGGCGCCGAGGATCGGCGGGTCCGCGTTCACCACGAGACGGCTCTGCACCGCCACGCGGTCCTTGACCGGAGCGCTGAAGGTCAGGCTGATCGGGGCACCGACCCCGACAGTCTGGTTGGCGACCGGCTCCCAGGACACCTTGAACGCCTTGTCAGGGATGCCGGTGGTGAAGCTCGACGTGATGTTCCTGGTGCCGTCCACCCCCGCGGCCGCCACGGTGGCCGCCTGGATGTCGTAGCGGGTGTCGGAGAACAGCCCACCAGCGGACGTCCAGGTCCGGCGGTCGGCGGAGTAGGTGCCCTCCAGCGTGCCGGGGTCGGTCTTCTCCGTCGGACTCGCACCACGGGCCACGGTCACCGAGGCCAGCGGCGCGTTGCTCTTCACCACGATCGACTCGGTGAGCGCGATGCCGGCGGCGCCGTCGGCCGGGGTCACCGTCACGGTCGGTGCGGCCGGGCGCGGCGGCTCGTTCGGGGCCGCGCCGGTGCCCCCGCCACCTCCCCCGGAGGAGCAGGCGGCCAGGACCACGGCCGTGGCGAGCGCACCGGAGGCCGCGGCGAGCCTCGACCGGACGATCCCGGCGGACCGCTCGGCTCGCTCGGCTCGCGGTCGGCGGCGGACCGGCCACCCTCGGGCGGCGGACACCCGCCCGCGGTCGGCGGCCCGGCCCTGATCGGAACCGAGATCGGAGACGGACGGGACCGCGCCTCGGGGCGCGCGTATCAAGCTCGTCATCGAGCGGGACATGCGTGGCCTACTTCCGAAGACCGAACCGGTGAGGCGGGGCAACGCATCGCGCCGGTTCGCGGCTTACCGGACAGCGGGCCGCCGTGACCTGCGGACACCGCACGGAGTGCGGGGACGACGAAACGCGATGTCGCCACGGAAAGCGACGTCTCGGAAACAGAATGTGCGCTCGCTCGACCACTCACGAGCGGACCGTACCCACGACCCAGAACCACGTCCCGTCGATCACGGGAAAACCCCAGCACACTCGCCGGACAACTACTTTTCGTCAATACTTCGACTGCGGAGAGCGACACTCTCCGGCTAGCTGCCATAAACCCCTCCCACGCCGGTTGATCCGACGCACGACTCTTATCCGACGTTGCGCGCCGAGGCCGCACCGGGCCGGACACGGAAGCCCCTCGCCGCAACATTGTCGGTAATCAGACAGCGATGGCGACGATAAGTGCCGGAAAAAACACGGAACGAAGTCAGCCTTTCGTGCCATGTCGCGGCCGGGCCGGCGGCGACCCACCGTCCGGTACCCGAACACCCGCCCCCCGACGGCCATCCGCCGGGACGGCGGGCACGACGAGAAAAGATCAGCCGCGCCCGATCGGGAAACGGCACCGAAACGGTCCCCCAACCGAACAGCACCCGCGGGCACACCAGAATGGGGCGTCCGGCGGTCGGGGCCGGGCCGTGGCGCCACCGCGGCCGGTCGGCCCCGGCGCGCTCCGCTCGATCACGGAAGGTGCTCATGGCCATCGTTCTCGGGCCGAACCAGTACGGCAAGGCCGAGGTACGGCTCGTCCACGTGGACCGGTCCGCACCGGCGCACCGGATCACCGACCTGACGGTCTCCACCGCGCTGCGCGGCGACTTCGCCGCCGCCCACCTCCGCGGCGACAACAGCCACGTTCTCACCACCGACACGCAGAAGAACGTCGTGTACGCCTTCGCCCGGGACGGCGGCATAGGCGAGATCGAACAGTTCGCGATCCGGCTGGGCCGGCATTTCACGACCACCGCCGACTGGGTCACCGGGGCGCGGATCGAGATCGAGCGACACGAATGGGAAAGGATCACGGTCGACGGGCGGGAACACGACCACTCCTTCGTCCGGTCGGGACGCGGAACGCGAACGACCGTGGTCACGGTGGAGGCGGACGCCGTCCACGCCGTGTCCGGACTCGCCGGGCTGGTCGTGCTCAAGTCAACCGGCTCGGAGTTCCACGGATTCCCGCGCGACCGCTACACCACCCTGGCCGAGACGTCTGATCGGATCCTCGCCACCGAGGTCACGGCGCGCTGGCGTTACCTGGACGCCGAGGGCATGTCCGGTGTCGACTTCGCCCGCCTGGCCACCGGGATACCGCGCGCACTCGTCGAGACCTTCGCGGCCGAGCACAGCCTCGCACTGCAACAGACTCTGCACCAGATGGGCGGGGCGGCCCTCACCGCTTTCCCGGAAGTCGCCGAGATTCGCATGTCGATGCCGAACAAGCATCATTTCCTGGTCGACCTCGAACCGTTCGGCCTGGACAACCCGAACACCGTCTACCTGGCCGCGGACCGTCCCTACGGCCGGATCGAGGGCACGGTGCGACGGGACGACGTCCCGGAGGCGCCGGCCGCCTGGTACGGCACGCCCGGCTTCTGCTGAGCGTCGGCCCCGCGCCGGCCTGTTCCCGCGCCGGGCCGGGCCAACGGTTTCAGGCCGGGGTGATGATCACCCGGTCCCCGGGCGCCAGCCACAGACCGCGCGCCGCGTCGCCGTCCCGGCGGGCCACCGCGACCAGACCACCCGAATCCAGGTAGAGCACCAGCTCGCCGGGCGCGACGGCCCGTGGCCAGCGCGGCCGCCGCCGGCGCGAAGACGTCCCGGCCGTGGAAGGTCGCCGGGATGTCCGCGGGCACGGTCAGGTCCACCGCCGCCAGCAGCCCGCCCAGGGCCTTCGCCTGACGCAGCTCATGCCGCCCGAGCGTGCCAGAAAGCGGTGCGGCCGGCGCCCAGTGCCGGCGGCTGGCGGCTGGTGCCGGATGGCCGGTGGCGGGTCGGGGCCGGGCCGCTCCGGCGGGGTGTCAGATCTCGCCGGCGGCTCGCAGGTCGGTGATCTCGGCCGCGTCGAGGCCGAGCTCGCCGAGGATGCGGTCGGTGTGTTCGCCCAGGGCGGGCACCGGGTCGAGGCGGGCGTCCTCCCCGGGGAACTCGACCACCGGCCTGGTCTGGCGCACCGGGCCGACCGGGGAGCCGACCTCGATCCAGCGTCCACGGGCGGCGAGCTGGGGGTGGGCGAGCAGGCCCGCGACGGTGTTCACCCGGGCGTACGCCACCCCGGCCGCGGCCAGGCCCGCCTCCAGCCGGGCCGTGCCCAGCGTGGCGACGGCGGCGGCGACCACGGCGTCGGTGCGCTGCCGGTTGCGCACGCGGGCCTGGTTCGTCGCGAACGCGGGGTCGTCCGCCAGGTCGGGCCGGCCCAGCGGGCCCCGGGCGAGCCTCGCCCACTCCCCGTCGTTCTGGACGCCGATGAGCACGTCGTCGCCGTCAGCCGTCCGGAACGCCTCGTAGGGCGCGATCGACTGGTGGCCGATCCCGGACCGGGCCAGCTCGACCCCGGTGTGCTCGACCGTCTGGACCGGGAAGCCCATCCACTCGGTGAGGGCGTCGAGCATGGCGATCTCCAGGGCCGCGCCGGCGCCCGACCGCCCCCGGCGCAGCAGCGCGGAGAGCACGGCCTGGATCACGTAGCTGCCCGCGGCGACGTCACCGGCGGCGAATCCGGCCTTGGCGGGGTGGTCCGGGCTCCCGGTGACGGCGATCAGGCCGGCCTCGGCCTGGACGAGCATGTCGTAGGCCTTCCGCCCGCGGTAGGGGCCGGTCGGGCCGTAGCCGGACAGGTCCACCGCGACGAGTTCGGGACGGCGGGCGACGAGGGTGGCCGCGTCGAGGCCCAGACGCGCCGCCGCTCCCGGCCCGAGGTTCTGCGCGACCACGTCGGCCCGGCCGACGAGGCGGTCGAGCACGGCCCGGGCCCGGGGGGCCTTCAGGTCGAGGGTCAGCGACTCCTTGGAGCGGTTCAGCCAGGAGAAGTGGGCCGACATCCCACCGCGCACCGCGCGGTCGTAGTCACGCGCGAAGTCCCCCCGCCCCGGACGCTCGACCTTGATCACCCGTGCGCCCAGCTCGGCCAGGTGCCGGGTCGCGAACGGCAGCGCCACGGCATGCTCCAGGCTGACGACGGTCACACCTTCAAGCGGAAGCACACCGGCCAGGCTAGTGGCCCGGCCGGCCCTCACCATCGGCGATCCGACCGTCAACGACCCTGCCGTCGACCACCCGGTCGTCGACGACCTCGCCGTCCACGATGCCTGCGTCAACGACGTCACCGTCCGGGACGGCGACGTCCGGAACATCGCCATCCTGGACAGCGCCGTCCTGGACGTCGCCGTCCAGCACGTCGGCGTCGACGATCCGGTGGCCGCCCGGCGCCAGGGTGCGGGGCTCGTCGCCGGTCGTGGTCTTCGGGACGAAGCCGGCCTGCCGGCGGTCCGAGTGCGCCGGGCCGCCGTTGGCGACGACGACCGCGATCCACGGGAGGATGACGGCGAGGCCCACCGCGACGATCCGCAGCCATCCGGTGAACACGACGACGGCCAGCACGAAGCAGACCACCCGGACCAGCATCGTCAGGATGTAGCGCTGCTCCCGGCGCCGGATCTCCTCCGGCCGGGCCTCCTCCGCCGAGGTGATCAGCACGGGCTCGGCCCGCCGCCACCTCACGCCGATCGCCCGCTCACAGTTCCCGCCGCCTGCCCACAGTCAGTTCCCACTGCCCGCTCAACGCCCATCACCGAGGATCCGGAGCGGACGGTCGTCCCCTCCTGGCGACATCCTGCCCACCTGGGCGCGGGCGAGACAACGATCCCCGTCGCGAGATCCGACACCTGGAAGAGTTCCCACCGCACCAATCTGTGTCCGAATGTTTACGCGGTGGACGGATGGTGGTCCTCGCCTGGGCGTTGGTCGCTGCCACCGTGCTCGTGTGCGAGTCGCCGTGGTCAGTGAGTCGTTTCTACCCCAGGTCGACGGCGTGACGAACTCGGTGTGCCGGGTGCTGGAGCATCTGCGCGACACCGGTCACGAGGCGCTCGTCGTCGCCCCGGCGCCGGCTCCGGCCGCCCGCCGCACCGCGCCGCGCAGCTACGCGGGAGCGCCGGTGCTGTGGAGCCCGTCCGCGCCGATGCCCGGCTACCCCGAGTTCCGTTTCGCGACGCCGTGGCCGGGGCTGGCCGCCGCGCTGCGCGAGTTCCGCCCGGACATCGTCCACCTCGCCGCCCCGGCCGGCCTGGGCGCCCAGGCCGCCTACGCGGCGCGCCGGCTGGGCGTGCCGAGCATCGCCGTCTACCAGACCGACATCGCGGCCTTCGCGACCCGCTACGGGCTCTCGGCGGCCGAGCGCACGATCTGGCGCTGGCTGGCCGGCGTGCACCGCCTGGCCACCCGCACGCTGGCCCCGTCCTGGGACGCGGTGGACACCCTGCTCGCCGAGGGCGTGCAACGGGTCGCCCGCTGGAGTCGGGGCGTCGACCTCGAACGGTTCCACCCCGACCACCGCGACGAGCGGCTGCGGGCCGTCCTGGCCCCGCACGGCGAGGTTCTCGTCGGGTATGTGGGACGGCTCGCCCGGGAGAAGCGCGTCGAGCTGCTCGCCGGCATCGCCGACCTGCCCGGGGCGCGGCTCGTCATCGTCGGCGACGGGCCCTGCCGGCCGGCGCTGACCAGGGCGCTGCCGGGCGCGGCGTTCCTGGGTTTCCACACCGGCGCCGATCTGTCGGCCGCCGTCGCGAGCCTGGACGTCTTCGTCCACACCGGCACGCACGAGACGTTCTGCCAGGCGGCGCAGGAGGCGAAGGCGAGCGGGGTCGCGGTCGTGGGGCCGGCGGCCGGGGGGCTGCTCGACGTCATCGAGCACGAGCGGACCGGCCTGCACTACACCCCCGGCGACCCGCACGCGCTGCGCCGCGAGGTCACCCGGCTGGTCGAGGACGGCGAGCTGCGGGCCCGGCTGGCCAGCGCGGCACGCGCCTCGGTGGCCGGCTGCGACTGGCACGCCATCGGCGACGAGCTGCTCGGGCACTACCGGGACGTGCTCGGCACCGCGCGGCCGGTGGCCGGGCGGCGCCACCGCCTGCCCGCCCGGCTCACCCGGGCCCACCGCGGGTCCTACGGCCCGCGGAGCGCCGGGACCGCCTGGGCGGCCGGGACCGCCGGGCCGGCGCTGACCGCGACGACCGCGACTGTGACCGCGACGACCGACGGGTGGCCAGGATGAGGATCGTGCAGGCGGCGAGTTTCGTCGCGCCGGCGTCGGGCGGCATCCGGACGACGCTGCGGCACCTCGCCGCGGGGTACGCGGGGGCCGGCCACGAGGTGGTGCAGATCGTCCCGGGCGCCGCCGACGGGGAGGAGCGCACCGCGCACGCGCGGATCATCACCCTGCGGGCACCGCTGCTGCCCGGCACCGGCTACCGGGTGCTGGCCGAGCCGTGGCGGGTGGCCGCGGTGATGGAGCGCGAGCACGCCGACCGGATCGAGATCCACGACCGGGCCACGCTGCGCCCGCTGGGCCGGTGGGCCCGCCGTCAGGGCGTCCGCTCGCTCGTGGTCAGCCACGAGCGGCTCGACCGCCTGCTGGGCCTGTGGACGCCCGCTCCGCTGCGCGGGGTGCTGCCGGTCCGGGCCGCGGCGGACCGGTCGAACCGGGCGCTCGCCGCGGGCTTCGACACGGTGGTCGCGACGACGGGGTGGGCGGCCACCGAGTTCGTCCGGATCGGCGCGCGGAACCTGCGCCAGGTTCCGCTCGGCGTCGAACTGGACCGTTTCCAGCCGGCCAACCACGACCGCACCCTGCGCCGCGCGTTCGCCCGGGACCGGGAGATCCTGATCGTCGCCGCCACCCGGCTCTCCCCCGAGAAGCGGGTCGACATCGCGCTCGCCGCGGTTGCCGAGCTGGTGCGCCGCCGGGTGCCGGTGCGTCTGGTCATCGCCGGTGACGGGGCCAGCCGCACCCGCCTGGAACGCCTCGCCGCGGGCCTGCCGGTGGCGTTCCTCGGGTTCGTCGCCGACCCGCGGCGGCTCGCCGGCCTGCTCGCGACCGCCGACCTGGCCTTCGCCCCGGGCCCGATCGAGACGTTCGGCCTGGCCGCCCTGGAGGCGATGGCCAGCGGGACGGCGCCGGTCGTCCACCACGCCAGCGCGCTCGCGGAGCTCGTCGCCGACCCGGCCGGTGACGGGGCCGCCGGGACGAGTGCCGCGGGCACCGGGTTCACGTTCGCCGACGCGGCCCTCGACCTGCTGTCGATCGATGCCGACCGGCGGCGGGACGCCGCGCGGGCCCGCGCCGAGCTGTTCCCGTGGAGCGCCACCATCGACGGCTTCCTGCGCTGCCACGACCTGCCCGCCGCGGCCCCCGCGACCGCCGTCCCGGCCCCCGTCCCCGCCACGCCGACGGCTGCCACCGCCACCACCGGCGCCGGGGCGGCCGGGGGAGCTCCGGCGGCCGGTCCGGTCTCCGGCCCTCTCGCGGCCTGACACCGCGGCACCACCGTGACCACCGCCGTGACCGCCGCCACGACCATCGTCGTGGGCGACGACCCGCGTGCCGGGTCGCCCCCCCTGGTCCGGGCGGACGGCGTCCTCGGTTTCGTGGCGCTCGGCGACAGTCTCACCGCCGGCCTGGGCGACGGGGTCAGCATGGGCCGCGACCGCCGGCCGGGGGCACTGGCCGGCCGCGGCTTCGCGGCGCTGCTCGCGGCGGCACTGGCCCCGCCGGGACACGTCCACTACGAGAACCTGGCGCGCACGGGCGCGACCGCCCGGGACGTCCGCGTCCGCCAGCTCCCCGTGGCCCTGGCGCTGCGGCCCGCCCTGGCCTGCGTGGTCGCCGGCATGAACGACGTCTTCAAGCCGGCCTTCGACCCGCTGCGGCTGCGCCAGGACCTGGTGTGGAGCATCGGCCGGCTGCGCGCCGAGGGCATTGTCGTCCTGACCGCGCGGCTGCCCGATCCGGGTGGTCTGCTGCCGCTGCCCGGCCCGATCGAGCGGCTGCTCGCCGAGCGGGTCGGACAGCTCAACGCGGCGGTCGACGCCGCCGCCGCGCGCGACGGCGGAGTGCTCGTCGTCGACCTCGGCCGGCACCCGGCCGTCCGGCGGCGCTGCGCCTTCGACGTCGACCTGGTGCACCCCGGCCCGCACGGGCATCGCCTGATCGCACGGGCCTTCGCCGAGCGGCTGCGGGAGACCGGGATGGCCGTCGGTGACCTGCCGGACCCCCGGCACGTGCCCCCGCCGCCGGGAACCGCGGACCATCTGCGCTGGGTCGCCACGACCGGAATTCCCTGGCTGCTGAGCCGCGCGTACCCCCCGTGGCGGGATTTGCGGCCACGAAACCACGGTTTCCGGCGACTCGGTACCGCGTCCGGCCGGTGAATTCCCTACGGTAGGCATGTGCTTGCCGACCTGCCCGCTTCCCCGCGCTCCGGCGTCCTCGCCGGCTGGGGCAACGCCTGGCTGGCCGGACTCGTCGGCCTCGACGACGTCATCACCCAGGTGCACGAGGCGCTGGGCGGCAGTGCGCCGCACACCGTCGGTGACGAGCCCCTGGTGCTCGGCCTCGGAGCGTTGCGCCGCGCCGGAGCCGAACGGATGCGCCTGGTCCTCCCGGTGCCCGGTGACGTGAGCGGCCTGCCGGGTCCGCCCGACGTGAACAGGGACGCGCTCACCGCCGGCGAGGCGCTGGTGGTGATCGGGCCCGCGCCCCCGCTCGTCCTCGTCCCGACCGTGATCGTGCACGGCCCGGCCGTCGAGGGCGGCCTGGAGTCCGTGCACTGGCGGGTGCTGCGGGCCGGCCGGGTTCCGCCGCCACCCGCCGGGCTGCGCACCGCCGACCACGAGCTGTCGGTCGCGATCAGGCAGACCACGGCGGCGCTGGTGGACCTCGACATCGCCAGCGCCCGACCGGAGGTGCTGGCCCTGCTGCGCGACCGCGGCGAGCCCGAGCCCGGCCCCGGGCTGGGGCCGGGCTACCCCCCGAACGCGCACGCCCTGCTGGCCCGCGCCGAGCGGCTCGCCGAGCTGCTGGAGCTCGCCGCCCGCGACGACGGCGCCGCGGTCACCGCGACCGAGGTGAGCCGCCGTTCGGCGGCGCTGCGCGGACTGTCCGCCGCCGTCCGGCGGGCCTACGAGGCCGCCTACGACGCCTTCGACCCGGCCTACGCCAGCCACTGATCATCCGCGCGCGGGTCACCCGACGCGCAGGCCGCCGGGCCGCATGAGCCGGCCCAGCGCCGGGAGGCTGGCCGCCGTCGTGCCGAGAACAACGCCGAACGCCGTCGCGCAGACCACCGCGATGTTCGTCCAGGGCACGGTCGGCGCCGCGCCGGCCACCCGGAGCAGGGCGGCCCCCAGGCCCAGGCCGGTCCCGACCGCACCGAACAACGCGACGATCGCGAGGTCCATGGCGGTCCGGATCGACTCGTACCCCGGATCATCGCCAGACAGCGCCCCGGACGGCGACCGCAACGGGGTGACGCCCGCGATCGCGTTGCCCACGTTGTCCGCGGCGTCCGGGTCAGCCAGGTCGATCCGGACGATGCCGGTCACCGTCGACGCGGGCCGGAGGTCGCCCGCCAGGGCCCCCGGGGTGACGAGCAGGCTGTCCGCGGTCCCGAGAAGCGCCCCGGAACGGACGGGTCGCCACCCTCATGGTGGCGGGAACGGTCCAGCGTGGATCTCCGGGGGCGGCGATGGTCACAATCACCCCGGGCCCGGGAATCAGCGGACCGCGCCCGTGCGGGCCATGAGATCCGGCTCGGTGAGCTGGTCGACACCGACGACGGACCTCGTCGTGGCGGGCGCCGCGAAGACGTCCCCGTCCGCGCAGTCCGTGACGACGAGCAGCTCTTTCAGCGTCGGGCAGTCACCGACGATCAGCGATGTGAACGCCCCCAGTCAAACGCCTGATCCCCACCGACCGACTGCCCCCAGGACACGCTGGACGTCGAGTACGCATGGACGGAGCGGACCCCGTGGGCGGCGGACAACACCCGCGTGAGCCCGTCCGCGGTCGCGGCGGTGGCGGGTACCTCGACCGCCAGCGGATCACGGTCGCGGGCCGGGTCGACGCCGGCCAGGTACTCCCGATCCGCGGCCGAGAAGAGCATCAGCAGCGCGACCACGCCGGCGATGGTGGACGACACCGCGGCCACGGTCCGCACCGTGACGCCGCCACCGAGCTGGAGCCGGCGAACGGCGAACGGCGAACGTCCAGCCGAGCGGTCCGCCGGGCAGCCGTCGAACCACCTTCTCCACCAGCCACGGCGTCAGGGCCGCGACACCCAGCAGCGTCAGCACGGCGCCCGCGACGAGCTGGACGTCGTCGCGCGATCCACCGGACCAGCCGAGCCCCTCCGGAAGCGTGCGCAGCGAAGCGACCCCGGCGGCGAGGACCGGGAGGCGCCACCACAACCTCCGGCGGCCGGCACCGACCCGCCGCGCCACGCCCGGCGGCTCGGCGACGGCCCGGCGCAGCGCCGGGCAGCGCGCCGGGCCGCCGGCTTCGAGCTCGGCGTCGAGCTCGACGCCCGTGTAGAAGTACAGCTCGCGCGGACCCTGGAGACCCGCCTCGCTGATCGTCCCCACCTGGCGGTAGGGCAGCCGGGGCGCGAACCGCGGCCCGTCCCGGCCGGCGAGGAACCCGGCCAGCGCGGGTGAGACGATCATCTCCCCCGGCTGCGGGAGAGCGGTGCCCCCGGGTGGCAGCGGCGGGCGTGTCCCGTCGGGTCCAGCAGGACTCCCTGCACCGTTCTGCCTCGGCACCAGGTCCCGAAGGTCTGCTCGATCATGGTTGTGTCGGCCGCGGCGAGGCTGCCATCCGACCCGGGCAGCTCACGGGCGATCCGTGGGCCGGCGACCGCTCCCACGACACCGTCGTCAACCGCCAGGCGGACCGTTGATGCCGGGCGACAACCCGCCGGACGCCCGCCGGACGCCCAGCGAACGGCCGCAGGCCGCCCGCCGAACGACCGCGGGACTCAGCGGGCGGCCAGCTCGCCGTTTGGTTTCTTCCTCGCCGTTTCGGGGGTCGATGTCCGTGGATTCTTGTCCGAAAGGGCGAGAAGGAAAGCAAAGGACGAGCAGGCCGCCTGCCACGACAGGAATTTTGTCCGGTAGATGGCGGTCTGGGGCTGGCCTGACGATCGACGACCGAGGCGGCCCTCCGTGGTGGGGACCGCCGTCATCCCTCGAAGGCCCGGCAGCCCGACGGTCTGGAGGCCCGGCAGCCCGACGGGCCGGTAGCCCGGCAGGCCGCCGGCGCCGGCTCAGTTCAGGCGCGGGCAGAAGTGGCCGGACGGGCCGTCGGGCCGGCCGCAGAGCACGCACGGGGGGCGACCGGCGGCCACGATGCTGCGGGCCCGTTCGATGAAGGCCTTGGTCTGCTCGATCGAGAGGCCGACGCGCAGCGAGTCGACGTCGCTCTCGCTCTCGGAGACCCGCGGCTCGCCCGAGGAGAGGCCGGCGGCCTCGACGAACACCCGCTGGCCGTCCCAGGACACCGTCAGCTGGCCGAGGTGGAAGTCCTCCTCGAACGGGGCGTCCAGGGGGGCGAGGTCGACCTCGACGTCGGTGGCGGCCGGCAGGGTGATCCCCTGGGTCTGGCCCACCTGGCCGAGCAGGGCCGTCAGGCCTTCGGCGAGCGCCGTCACCTCGGTCTTCTCCAGACCCACCGTGACGAGTTGACCACGAGCCGCCGCCTGGAGGAAGAACACACGGTCACCGGGCTGCCCGACGGTTCCGACCACGAACCGCTCCGGCGGGTCGAACACAAATCGCTGCATGTCTCGGATCGCTCCGTCTTATTCGCCTGCGGGGTGAGAGTCGGACCGCGACGTACCTGCCCGCTCATCCACCAGTATCGTCGCTTCGTTGCGCGGTTCACCATCCCGGCGGCGCTCCGCGTTCACGGGCCGGCCCGGCGGTGACGCCGGCACGCCGGAACGTGCCGGGCCGTGCGCGCACAGATCCGCCGGGACACCGGCGGCGGCCGGGCGCCGAGCGCCCGGATCACAGCAGTGCAGCGGGCAGACGTCGTGCGACGGCCCCTCGCCGCTCAGCGCGGGCCGCTCCCACTCGGGGGAACGCCGCTCGGCGACCAGATCGGCCACCATGGCGACGAAGCGTGGATCCGTGCCGACGGTACCCGCCCGGGCGACCGCCAGGCCGCGTTCCGAGGCGGTGCGCACCGCCTCGACGTCGAGATCGTAGACGACCTCCATGTGGTCGCTGACGAAACCGACCGGCACGATCACCGCGGCGCGCGCGCCGTCGTCCGCGAGCGCCGCCAGGGCGTCGTTGACGTCCGGTTCGAGCCAGGGCACGCTCGGCGGGCCGCTGCGGCTGCAGTAGGCGACCTGCCACTCGTGCCGGGTGCCGGCGCGCGCGGCGACGCGCTCCGCGATCACGCCGGCGACCGCGCGGAGCTGACGCTCGTAGGCGCCGCCGTCCGGCCCGCTCGCCGCCGCCTGGGAGCGGGGCAGCGCGTGGGCGGTGAACACCAGCCGGGCCTCGTCGCGCACCGCTGCCGGCAGCGACGCGAGCGCCCGCGCGCAGTGGTCGACCATCGGCTCGACGAATCCCGGGTGGTCGAAGAACAGTCGCAGCTTCACCAGGTCGGGGGCGCCCGGACCCACCTGTTCCAGGGCCGCCGCCAGGTCCTCCCGGTACTGCCGGCACCCCGAGTAGGAGGCGAACGCGGACGTCACGAAGCACGCCGCGCGGCGCACGCCGTCGGCCCGCATGCGCGCGACGGCGTCGGCGAGGTACGGCTGCCAGTTCCGGTTGCCCCAGTACACGGGCATCGGGGCCAGCCGTTCCCGCAGCGCGGCGAGCAGCGCCCGGTTCTGGTCGTTGATCGGGCTGCGACCACCGAAGCGGTCGTAGTGCGCCGCGACCTCGGCGAGGCGCGCCTCGGGCACGCGGCGGCCCCGGGTCACGTTGCGCAGGAACGGCAGGACGTCCTGCGGCCCCTCCGGACCGCCGAAGGAGACGAGCAGCAGCGCGTCCACATCGATTCCGCGGCTGTGGGCCGCGGCGTCCGTATGCACGGTCTCGTCCCCTTCCATACGTTCCGGGGCGTGGCGCCCTTCCCCGGCCGCGGAGTCCGTGGCCGTGGAGTCCGTGGCGTCAGCGCGGCACCCGGGCGCGGATCCCGTCCAGATAGGTCGGGAAGTAGCGGGAGATCGTCGAGAGGTCGAACGACCGCAGGATCTCGCCCGCCGGCTCACGGGTGAGCAGGAAGGCGAACGACTCGCGGACCAGGGCCGCCAGCGCCGCGTCGTCGTCGGGATCCAGCTCCAGCGCGCTCACGACCTCGTCGTCCACCCGGACGAGGTAGGAGAACGTCAGGCCGTGCGCCCCGGGGGCGGTCTCCTCGGCCACCTCGACCTCGTAGCCACGGCCTCCGCGCGGCTCAACCCTGATCATGCTCACGGCGCCACCTCCACCCGGCCCTCGCGGCGCCCCGGCGCGCCGCGCTGGGAGACGGGCGCCGGGGCGGCGACCCGTCCGCTCCCACCGTGGCCCATCGGCACCCGCCCCGTCGACCCGTGGGCCGCCCGGGCGCGTCGCCACCGCGGACGCGGGCGCGCGGGGCGGACGGGGGCGGCGGGTGCGATGGGTGGCACCACCGGTCATTGTCATCTCACGGCTGCAACGCCGCACGCCGAGCGCCTCATTCCACGGATCGCCGGGTCGGGGCCCTGGCCCCCACCCGACGGGCCGGGCCCGCGGGTAGCCCGTCGCGGCCCGGATCGGCCCTCAGTGGCCCATGCCGGCGCCGCCGTCGACCGGGATGACCGCGCCGTTGACGTAGGCGGCGCCCGGCGATGCGAGGAAGACCACGGCCGCGGCGACCTCCGCGGGGTCGCCCATCCGTCCGGCGGGGGTGGCAGCGACGAGGAACTCACGCTGGGCGTCGGTGAGGGCGTCCGTCATGTCGGTGCGGATCGGCCCCGGGGCGATCACGTTCGAGGTGATCCCCCGGCCGCCGAGCTCACGTGCCAGCGACCGGGCGAAACCGACCAGGCCCGCCTTGGACGCGGCGTAGTTCGACTGCCCCGGACCGCCGGAGAGCCCCACCACCGACGAGATGAAGATCAGCCGACCGTTGCGGCGCCGGATCATCGAGCGCGACGCGCGCTTCGCCACCCGGTACGCCCCGAGCAGGTTGGTGTCGACGACGTCGCGGAACGAGTCCTCCGACATCATGAGCATCAGCGTGTCGCGCACGATGCCGGCGTTGGACACGACGATCTCGACCGGGCCGAGCGCGGCCTCGACCTCGCCGAACGCCTTGTCGACGCTGTCCGCGCTGGTGACGTCCATCCGCACCCCGAGCATCCCGTCGGGCGCCTCGCCACCGCGGCTGGCCACGGCCACCCGGTCGCCCGACGCCGCGAGGGCCGCCGCGCACGCGGCGCCGATCCCACGGTTGCCACCGGTCACCAGTGCGACTCGACCTTCGTTCTCGACCATGGCCGGGATCGTAGCGGCCCGCCGGGTGGCACGAGCCCAGGCCACCCGGGACACTCCCCGCCCCGCGCCGCCGGCCCGTCGGGGACGATGGACGGGTGCGCGTAGCGATCCGGGTGCGTCCCGCCGCCGACCGGACGGCCGTGGGGCCGGCGACGTCCGACCCGACCCACGGCCGGCTGCTGGTCGTGCGCGTACGGGAGCCGGCCGTCGAGGGCCGGGCGAACGAGGCGGCGCTGCGCGCCCTCGCGCAGGCCCTGGGTGTCCGCCGGTCCGACGTGACCCTGATCCGCTCGATCGGGAGGGTCAAGTTCATCGAGGTGGACGCTCCGGATGACGTGATCATGCGGCGAGTCGAGGAACTGGCACAACATTCCGACCCGGCCGCACGTCTGGACTCCAGGTAGGTCGTCGAGGCGATGGGACGGAGGCGGGGGTTGCGCAGGACGGACATCCGGGCCGGGGAGTACACGCACGGCCACGCCCACGGTCACGGCCGCCGGGACGACCTGACGATCGATCCCGCCAGGCCACCCGAGGCGTCGCCGGACGACGGCGCGCCGGGCCACGACCGTCCCGCCGACGGCGACGAGCGTGCCCCCGGCCGCGCCGACACCGGCCGCGACACAACCGCCGGCGGGTCGGGTCCCGGCGACACGGGCGACACGGGCGACACGGGCGGCCACGGTGGTGGGGGCGAGGCGGGGGGTGCCGGCGTGGAACGGGTCGGCGGCGATTCGCAGGTCGCGGGACGGCCCGCCGAGATTGTTCCCGGGCCGCCCGGTGGCGTGCTCGACCTCGGGGCGCTGGCCGCCGTGGAGACCCGGCTGCGCGAGCTCGCGGCGGCGGGGGTCGACCACGCCGTCGCGACCGGCGCCCGTGGCCCGCGCGGGGCGGCCGCCGACCTGGCCATGAGCGAGGCCGCGTCCACGATCGCCGCGGCGCTGTGGTTCGACACGCTGCGGGCCGAGGACCGGGTCTCCGCCACCCCGCACGCCGGCCCGCTGCTGGGAGCCGTCCACCAGGTCCTGCGGTCCGCGCTCGACGACGACCGGCCGCGGGACCTCGACCGGGTGGACGGCGCCGTCGCGGCGGGGCCGGCCACCCGGCGGCCGCCGCGCGCGACCGGGGCCGGCAACGTCGGACCGAACGGGACCATCTGGTCGGCGCTGGCCAGCCGATTCGCGGGCGAGCGGTTCGACCGCGCCCCGACCGGCCGCCAGATCTGCCTGATCGACTTCGCGGAGCTGCGGGACTCCGCGGTCTGGGAGGCCGTGACCGACGAGCGGGTCTCCCACCTGGGCGAACTGTTCTGGGTGGTCCTGGTGACCGGCGGCGCGCCGGCCGACTCCGGCGCGCCGGGGACTCCGACGGCTCCCGGCCCGGGCGGTCCGCCCGGCGGCATCGGCGGCCCGGCCCGGGCGGCGCGGATGTTCGAGGCCGCCGGCTGGCAGGTGCTGACCCTCCGCTACGGCCGCCGGCTCGCCGCCCTGTTCCGGGCCCCGGGTGGCGCCGCGCTGCGGGCCCGGCTGGACGCGATGTCACCCGCCGAGTACCTCGCCCTGCTCCGGCTGGACGGGACCGAGCTCCGGCGCCGGCTCGCCGGCCCGGGCGCTTCCGGGGCCGGGGTCGACCGGCTGCTCGACGGGCTGAGCGACGAGCAGCTCCACGACGCGCTGCGCGATCTGGGCGGCCACGACCTCGCACTGATCATCGACGCGTTCGACGAGGTCGAGGCCGGGCGCCCGACCGTCCTGTTCGCCTACACCGGCCCGCTGCCCACCCCCGCCCGGCCGGGCTCGCCGGAGCCGCCGGAGCCGCCGGAGCCGCACGAGCCGCCGGCCGCCGCGCCGGCGTTACCGCCCTCGACCGCGGTGGTCGGCGCGACGACGCTGGTGCCGGCGGTGCCCGGGCGGCCGACCGGGGCCCTGTCCGTGGCGTCGCCGGCGGGCCGGCTCTCCCGGCACGTGGCGGCCTATCTGGACCGCGCCCCGCAGTCGCTCGGCGCGGTCCCGGCGGTGCCGGTCGACGCCGGGCGCCCGCCGACCGGCTGGCGGTCGACGCAGGAGATCTTCGGCGCCACCCTGCGGGACCTGCCCGTACTCGCCCCGGAGGCCGCGGCGGCCGTCGTGACGATCTCGACCCGCGAGGCCGACCGGGTGCTCACCGGGTGGATCGAGGCGGCCCGCGGCGGTGCCCGCTCACCCGAGCTGGCGGCTTCACCAGAAGCAGCGGCTCCGCCAGGAGCCGCCGGTCCGGCCGGTCCGGCGGAACAGGCAGGGCGGCCTGGGCCGGCGGGACAGCCGGAGCCGGAGCCGGAACCCGGTGGCGGGCGGCACGTGGCCGGCGGCCTGTCCGCCGGCGCGTTCGCTGGGGTGCTGGCCTCGCTCGGCGTCGCCTGGAGCCGGCTGGGTCTTCCGTTGCTGCCGATCGGGGTCAGCGACGAGATGTCGGTCACCCGGGTGCTGCCCGGCTGGGCCGCCGGCGGGGCGGCCGACGGACGCTCCCTGCTGGCCGTGGCGGACACCAGAGTCGACCCGGCCCGGCCGGGCGGGTGGCGCCACGGCGCGATCGGCGTCCCGGGCATCGCCTGCTGGGAGCCCGCCTTCACGCAGGACCTGATCTGGTGCGTGCTCGAGGCGCTGCGCCGGCTCGGGCGCGCCGACGGCGCGTCGAGCGTGATCCGGCTGAGCGCGCGGCCCGTCGACCAGCGGCTGGCCGGCCTGCCCGGCGACGCCGCCGGCTGGTGGCGGCGGCGCGCGGCGGTGCTGGCCGGCGGGTACCGGCTGCGCCCGGGCGAGCCGTCCGCGCCGCTCACCCTGGTCGGGATGGGCGCCGTCATGCCGGAGGTGCTGCGGGCCGCCGACGAGCTGAGTGCCGGGCTGCGCCGGGAGATCGGCGTGGTCTGCGTGACCTCCCCGGACCTGCTCTTCGACGCGCTGCAGGCCCGGCGCGGAGTCGCCGACGGCGACGACACCGTCCTCGGGGAGCTGTTCCCGCCCAACCGCCGCGGCCCGCTGCTGACCGTGGTGGACGGGGACCCGCGGGCGCTGGGCTTCCTCGCCGGTGTGCACGGCGGGCACGTGACGACGCTCGGCTCGGCCACACCGGTCCCGACCGGGCAGGACCCGAACGCGGCGGCCGATCCCCGTTCCCCCGGTGGTCCGGCCGCCGCGAACGCCGGTGCCCCGGTGGACACCGCGACCATCGTCGGAGCCGCGCTCGACCTGATCGACGAGGCCGCGGCGTACTGAGCCGGGGCGGGACCGAGCCGGGGCGGGTCAGCCGTCGGTGGAGACACCCGGATCGACTGGCTCGACCCGGCCAGCCCGTCCCGACAGCATCCGGAACCCCTTGGGAACGCTCGGCGTTGAGGGTGGGACGTCCGAAGATCCGGCGCCGGGATCGGTGCCGGGGAACGGGGTCGCGCACCACCGAACCCACCGACCCCACCCACCGAAAGCCGAGGGGATGCCGCATGCCGAGCCGCACCGCGACGTTGAGCACCGCCGTGCGAACCGACGGGGTCGACCCGATCACGGAAGGGACCGGTGGCTGGGCCGATCCACTCGACCAGGCGTTCAACAGGCAGGTAGCCGGCCTGGTGCGGTTGGGGTACCCCGCGCTGGCGGGCATGTCCCCCGCCGAGTTCGAGGCGCTCTGCGAGCCGCTGCGGGCGGTCGCCCACACCGCCGGGCCCGCCCCGTTCCGACCCGCGACCCGGTCGTGGATGCCCTTCGTCCTGGTCGTGTCGGGGGAGCTCGTCCGGGCGGAGGAGATCGTGCCACTGCTCACGCTCGCCGGGCGCCCCGACACCGGGACCGTCGACCGCAACCACGGCGAGGACGGCCTCGCGCCCTACCGGCCGCTGCCGGAGCTGAACGTGCCGCACACGGGTGTGTACCTGCTCACCGACGTCGAACGCGGGGAGGAGTTCCGCGGCATCCGTCCCGCGGACGCGCTGCCCCCCATCCTCGAGCGCGGGCGCTCGCCGCTGACGATCCACGAGGGGATCGCGGTGGTCACCCACTTCCCCGAGGCACTGGAGAAGAACAACTGCTTCATGCTGTCCGGATCACGCCGGGGCGACCGCCGCGTGCCGGCGATGTGGATCTCGGGCCGGGCGCCGAAGCTGGGCTGGTGCTGGGAGGGCAACCCGCACACCTGGCTGGGCACCGCCTCCGCCGCCGCCCGCCACACCGCCCCCTGAGACGACGCTGCCCCCTGACGCGCCCGACCCCCGCACCCCCGCTCGCCCTTTCCTGGCCTCCTCGCCCTTTCCGGAGCCCAGACCCCGAAATCCACCCCGGAAACGGCGAGACCCCCGAGAAAGGGCGGGCGGGTCAGGCGCCGACCGCGTGGAAGCCGCCGTCCACGTGCACGATCTCGCCTGTCGTCGCGGGGAACCAGTCCGAGAGGAGGGCGACGCACGCGCGGGCCGCGGGGGTGGTGTCCGCGATGTCCCAGCCGAGCGGTGCCCGGGTGCCCCAGACCTCCTCGAACTTGCTGAAGCCGGGGATGCTCTTGGCCGCCATCGTGCGCAGCGGGCCGGCCGCGACCAGGTTCACCCGCACCCCGTTCGGGCCGAGGTCCCGGGCCAGGTAGCGGGCGGCGGAGGCGAGCCCGGCCTTGGCGACCCCCATCCAGTCGTAGGACGGCCAGGCGACCGAGGCGTCGAAGTCCAGGCCGACGATGCTGGCCCGCTCGCCGAACAGCGGCATGGTCGCGCGGGTCAGGGACGCGAGCGACCAGGTGGAGACCTGGAGCGCGGTGCCGACCTCCGACCAGGCCGCCTCCACGAACGGCTTGCCGCCGAGCACCGACTCCGGCGCGAACCCGATCGCGTGCATCACCCCGTCGAGGCCGTCGACATGCTCGAGGACCTTCCCGGAGAGCTCGGCGAGATGCTCCTCGTCGGTCACGTCGAGCTCGACGACCGGCGGCTCGGTGGGCAGGCGGCGCGCGATCCGACGGGTGAGGGACAGACCGCGGCCGAACCCGGTGAGCACCACGGAGGCACCCTGCTCCTGGGCGATGCGGGCAACACTGAACGCGATGGACGCCTCGGTCAGGACGCCGGTGACGAGAACGCGCTTGCCTTCGAGAAGTCCGGTCATGGAGCGTCATCCTGCCAAACATCGCCGGGTGAATCCCGGCAGCCCGGCCGGGATTCGCGCGCCGCCGCCCGGCCGCGGGTCACCCGGCCCCGCGCCAGGGCGGTCACGCGCCGCGCGCGGGGGCGTGGTCCGGTGACCTGCGGGCCTGTGACCAGCGGCGGACCGTGCGCACCACCGGCTCGACGAACCGCGCCGCCAGCGGGCCGAGCACCGCCATCAGCAGGACGTAGCACGCGGCCAGCGGGCCGAGCTGGGGGTTCACCCCGGCGGCGACCGCCAGCCCGGCGATGACGATCGAGAACTCACCGCGGGCGACGAGCGCGGCGCCGGCGCGGTAGCGGCCCATCGTCGCGATACCGGCGCGGCGCGCGGCCCACCATCCGGTCGCGACCTTCGTCGCCACCCCGGCGAGTGCGAGCAGGGACGCGGCGAGCAGCACGGGCGGGATCTCGACCGGGTCGGTCTGCAGGCCGAAGAACACGAAGAACACGGCGGCGAACAGGTCGCGCAGCGGCATGAGCACCTCGTGCGCGCCCTCCGCGACCGGCCCGGACAGCGCGATACCGACCAGGAACGCGCCGACCGCGGCGGAGACCTGCATCCGCTGGGCGACGCCGGCGACGAGCAGCGTCAGCCCCAGCGACCGCAGCAGCAGGACCTCGTCGTTGCGGTCCGAGTTCGGGCTGAAGACCAGCAGGGTGACCTTGTCGCTGTGCCGCAGCGCGACGTACAGGACGGCGACCAGGGCGCCCAGCGCCACCGCGACGGTCAGCGAGCCCCGGGCGACGGTGTGATGGGCCAGCAGCGCGGTGACCACCGGCAGGTAGACGGCCATCGCGAGGTCCTCGAGCACCAGCACCGACAGCACGACCGGGGTCTCCCGGTTACCGATGCGGCCCAGATCCCCCAGGACCTTGGCGATGATCCCGGACGAGGAGATCGCGGTGACGCCACCCATGACCACGGCGGCCAGCGGCCCCCAGCCGAGCACGAACGCGGCCACCACACCGGGCGCGGCGTTCAGGGTCAGGTCGAGCACCCCGGCAGGCGCCTGTTTTCGCAGGCCGTGCAGGAGTTCCTCGGCGGTGTACTCCAGGCCGAGCGTCAGCAGCAGGAGGATGACACCGATCTCGGCGCCGATCTCGATGAAGTCCTCGCTGGCACCCAGCGGCAGGATGCCGCCATGCCCGAAGGCGAGACCACCGATGAGGTACAGCGGGATCGGTGAGATACCGACCCGCAACGCGAAGTGGCCGAGCACCCCCAGGACGAACAGGACGGCACCAAGCTCGAGGAACGTCGTCGCCGTGTCGTGCACGTGTCGTCGGTCGCCCGTTCCCCGTCAGCCCGCGCGCAGCAGCTGGGCGACGGCGGCGGTGTTCTCCGGGGTGCCGACGACGACCACGACGTCCCCGGGGTGGAACTGGAAGTCCGGACGCGGCGAGGCGAGGACCTGATGGTCCCGGACGACGGCGACGATCGACGCGCCGGTGCGGGTACGCGCCTGGGTGTCGCCGAGCGTGCGGTCCGCGTACGGGGAACCCGCGGTCAACTCGATCTGCTCACCGACCAGCCCGGCGAACGCACGCGAGATGTCGGCGAGCTTCTCCACGATGTGCGGAGCGCCGAGCAGCTCGGAGAGCACGTCCCCCTCCTCCGGCGTGAGTGTGATCGACTCGCGGGATGCGTCCGGATCCTCCGCGTCGTAGATGACCAGGTCACGACGTCCGTCGTGGCGGCTCACCACTCCGAGCCGGCGGCCCGAGCGGGTGCTGAAGTCGTGCCGCAGCCCGATCCCGGGCAGCGGGGTCTCCTCGACATCCACTTCTTCCTGAGCCTCCGTCAGCGCTGACGCGTCGTTCCGGGAGGACGCCGGCCGGGCCTGGGACACCCGGTCGGGCACTGACGCGCCCCCGCCGCCCGCCGGGCCCGCCGCCGGTCCCGCTTCTGATCGCCACAGTAGCCCGCCAGGGACCGATCGGCCCTGGTCCGTCCGATCCGGGCATCCGCCCAACCGGCGGGACCGGCACCGCCGGCCCACGTCCCCGACCGGCCGGTGACGTGATGTCGACAGCCCGGAGACCACCCGCGAGGCCACGAGGTGACGCAGACTGCAGATGGGCGGCGGATTCACGCGGCGGCTGGTGGGAACGTCGTTCGAACTGGGAACGACGTTCGCGCGGCGAGCCGTTGCACGTGCGGAGGCCGCGGTCCGAGACCGGCCCCGCCCCGCGGGCCCACGACGCAGGCCCGATCGCGGGCCGGGAAGACGGCATCGTGCTCAATCGAAGCGCACGGCTGGCCCGGCGGGTCGCCCTCACGATCCTGGGAGTGGCGGTGCTCGGCCTCGGCGTGGCGATGCTCGCGCTGCCCGGCCCCGGTTTCCTGGTGGTCGCGCTCGGGTTCTTCATCCTGAGCCTGGAGTACGAGTGGGCCCGGCACCGGTTCGAGCAGGCCCGGCAGAAGGCCGCCGACCTGGCCGACCAGGCCGCCGCCAACGCGTTCTCGACGGCGTTCACCATCGTGTTCGGCATCGGCATGATCGCCGCCGGCATCGCCTGGATCGTCGTCGACACATTGCCCGCGTCGTCGCCGTGGTCGGGCGGCAGCCTGATCTTCTCCGGGCTGGTGGTGCTCTCGACCATGTTCGTGAGCCTCTGGCAGGCCCGGCAGGCCCGCGAGGCCGGGCTACCGACCCCGGCCGAGCTCATCGAGCAGCGCGAGCGCGACGAGGCACGTGAGCACGCCGAGGCACGTGAGCACGCCGAGCGGACTACTGGCCCTGCGTGAACTCGCTGATGCCGATCACCTTCGGCCGGCCCTGCACGCACCGGTAGATCGCCGCCTTGTCGGCCGAGGAGGCCTGCGAGATGTCGTAGCGCAGCGGGTAGGCCCGGCTGGTCGCGAGGTTGTTCGTGTCACGCGGCTCCTGAAGCGCTCCCCCGACGGTGGGGCAGGCCGCGCGGACCGCCTCCTTCTCCGCCGTCGTCGCGGCCGGATCGAAGTACACCACCGCCTCGACCTTGGGCGGCGGGCCGTCGATCACCGCGTAGACGCCGAACACGACCAGCCCGACGGTCGCCAGCCCGGCCAGGACCACCGCCGTCCGGCGCCGCGGATCGGTCAGGTACCCGATCGTCTGGCGGATCCAGTGCGGGGGCGCGGACGTCGTCATCAGGCGATTCCTGTCACAGCGGGGCACGAAATCTGGTCCGGCGGGCGCCACGGAGCGGCGTACACCGGGACCCTCAACGTATTCCGCCGGACGGGTCCGTAAGGTGAACGACCTTGTGCGGCACAGCACGGTAGCCGGCCCTGGTAACTAGGAGAGAACGTGCCATCCCTCATCGAGGATTACGCGCTGATCGGAGACACCCACTCGGCGGCACTGGTCTCCCGTGACGGCTCGATCGACTGGCTGTGCCTGCCTCGGTTCGACTCCCCGGCCTGCTTCGCCGCGCTGCTCGGGGACAACGAGTCCGGGCACTGGAAGATCGCGCCGGTCGAGCCGGTGATCGGGGTGAGCCGCCGCTACCGCGGCGACACCCTGGTGCTCGAGACCGACATGACCACTGCGTCGGGCACCGTTCGGATCGTGGACGCGATGTTCCCCCGGGCGGGGGCGCACGTCGTGCTGCGGCTGGTGGAGTGCCTGCAGGGCACCGTCCGGCTCCGGTCGGAGACCCGCTTCCGGTTCGACTACGGCTCGATCGTGCCGTGGGTGCGCCGGCTCGACGAGCACTCGGTCGCCGCCATCGCCGGCCCCGACTCGGTGACGCTGTGGACCACCGCCCCGATGGAGGGGCACGACATGGCCACCTACGCCGAGTTCAGCGTCTCGGCCGGGCAGTCCGTCCCGTTCTCGCTCACCTGGCGGCCCTCGCACGAGCCCGCGCCGGCCGCGCAGGACGTCCGGCGGATGATCTCGCAGACCGAGGCGTGGTGGTCGGACTGGATGGCCGGCTGCACCTACGACGGCCAGTGGCAACCGGCGGTCCGCCGGTCGCTGATCACCCTGAAGGCGCTCACCTACGCCCCGACGGGCGGCATCGTCGCCGCGGTCACCACCTCGCTGCCCGAGCACATCGGCGGCGTCCGCAACTGGGACTACCGCTACTGCTGGCTGCGCGACGCCACGATCACCCTGCTGGCGCTGCTCGACGCCGGCTTCACCAGCGAGGCGACGGCCTGGCGGGAGTGGCTGCTGCGCGCCGTGGCCGGCGACCCGTCCCGGGTGCAGATCATGTACGGAGTGGCCGGCGAGCGGCGGCTGCCCGAGTACGAGGTCCCGTGGCTGCCGGGCTACGAGAACTCCTCCCCCGTCCGGGTGGGCAACGCCGCCGTCGACCAGTTCCAGCTCGACGTCTACGGGGAGGTCCTCGACGCCCTGCACGTGGCCCGGGTCGCGGTGGCGAACCGGCGTCCCGGCCCGTCCCGCGACCCGTTCCTCACCGGGATCCACTCCGAGGACGACGGCCGGGACGGCTCCTGGCAGCTGCAGACCAAGCTCATGGACTTCCTCGAGACCGGGTGGCGCAAGGCCGACGAGGGCATCTGGGAGGTCCGCGGGCCGCGCCGGCACTTCGTCCACTCGAAGGTGATGGCCTGGGTGGCCGCCGACCGGGCCGTCCGGGGGATCGTCGAGTCCGGGCTGCCCGGCCCGGTCGAGCGGTGGTCGGCGCTGCGCGACGAGATCCACCGCGAGGTGTGCGCCCGCGGGTTCGACTCCGACCGCAACACCTTCACCCAGTTCTACGGCTCGAAGGAGCTGGACGCGGCCCTGCTCTACATGTCGCTCGTCGGCTTCCTGCCGGCGACCGACCCGCGGGTCGTCGGCACCGTCGCCGCCATCGAGCGCGAGCTGATGGAGGACGGCTTCGTCATGCGCTACCCGACGGCCGAGGACGGCGCCGTCGACGGCCTGCCGGCCGGGGAGGGCGCGTTCCTGGCCTGCACCTTCTGGTTGGCGGACAACTACGCGCTGTCCGGGCGGGTGCACGAGGCGCAGGAGCTGTTCGAGCGGCTGCTGGCGCTGCGCAACGACGTCGGGCTGCTGGCCGAGGAGTACGACCCGCGGCTGGGCCGGATGACCGGCAACTTCCCGCAGGCGTTCAGCCACGTCCCGCTGGTCAACACCGCGCGCACGCTCACCGACGCGCTGCGCGGCCGGCCGCGCTCGCGCACCGACCGCGCGCATCCGCCGGGCCACTTCTTCGGCTGATCGGGGCACCCGCCGCCGGGCCGGGCCCACACCGGTCGGTGCGGCCGCCGGCCGGGCGGGCACCGGTCACGGACGGTGTACCGGGATACTGAGACGCAGGTCGACGAGTGAAGGCGGGGCACGGGTGGCGGAGCGGATCGCGGTCATCGGCGGCGGGATCCTCGGGCTCGCGGTGGCCCGCAGGCTCGGGCAGGTCGTGCCCGGATCGACGGTCACCGTGTTCGAGAAGGAAGATGACGTCGCCCAGCACCAGACCGGGCGCAACAGCGGTGTCGTCCACGCGGGCCTGTACTACAAGCCGGGCTCGCTGAAGGCGACGCTGTGCCGCCGCGGCGTCGGCCTGCTGCGCGAGTACTGCGAGGCCCGCGGCATCCGCTACGAGGAGTGCGGCAAGGTCGTCGTGGCCGTCGACGACAGCGAGCTGGGCCGGCTCGACGACATCGCGCGACGGGCCACCGCGAACGGCGTGCCCGGCACCCGCATGCTCGACGCCGCCGAGCTGCGCGCGATCGAGCCGCACGCCCGCGGGGTCGCCGCGCTGCACTCCCCGACCACGGCGATCGTGGACTACCCGGCCGTCGCCCGGGCGCTGCGCGCGGACATCGTGGACGCCGGTGGCGCGGTGCGCACCGGCGCCGAGGTGATCGGCGTGGATGACGGCCCGGCGGGCGTCCGGCTGCGGCTGCGGGTGCGCGGCACGGCGCCGGTGGCGCCGAACGGGAACCACCACACCGCGGCGGTCGACAACGGGACGGTCCGGGTCGTGTCGGAGTCGGTCGGCCCGTTCGACCGGCTGGTCTCGTGCGCCGGCCTGCACTCCGACGAGGTCGCCGCGCTCACCGGGGAGGACAGCTCGCCGCGGATCATCCCGTTCCGCGGCGACTACTGGCTGCTGCGCCCCGAGCGGCGCGGCCTCGTCCGTGGCCTGATCTACCCGGTGCCCGATCCGCGCTACCCGTTCCTGGGCATTCACCTGACCAAGCGGGTGGACGGCGAGGTCCTCGTCGGCCCCAACGCCGTGCTGGCCACTGCCCGCGAGGGCTACACGGTGGGCACCCTCGACCGGGGCGACCTGCGGCAGACCCTGTCCTGGCCGGGCTTCCAGAAGATGGCGAAGGCACACTGGCGCACCGGCGCCAAGGAGATCCTGCGCACCGCCAGCAAGCGCGCGTTCGTGGCCGAGGCCCGGCGCTACGTCCCCGAGCTGCGCACCGGCGACGTCGTGCGCGGCCCGGCGGGAGTGCGGGCCCAGGCGGTCGCCCGGGACGGCAGCCTGGTCGACGACTTCGTCCTGGCCGTGCGCGGGCGGGTCGTCCACGTGCGCAACGCCCCGTCCCCGGGTGCGACCGCGTCGCTGGCGATCGCGGAGCACATCGTCGCCGACGCGGTCCCCGAACGCGCGTCCTGACCCGTCCCGGCGCCGTCGTCGGTCCCGCGGCCGGCGCCGGCGCCGGCGCCGCTCCCGCGGCGGGCTACGGGCCGGTCCCGAGGGCGGCGAGCACCGGGAGCAGCGCGGCGCAGGTCGGCGTGGGCACCCCGAGCCGCTCACCCGTCCGGACCACCGCCCCCAGCAGCGCGTCGTGCTCCAGCGGGCGGCCCGCCAGCCGGTCGCGCAGCATGGACGTCCCCGCGCCGGGCGGCTGGTGACGCAGCCGGGCCAGCGTGCGCTCCGGCGCGTCCACGGCGAGGCGCGCGCCTGCGGCCCGGGCCACCGCGGCGGTCTCCCGCATGACCGCCAGCGCGAGCTCACCGACGTCCGGGCGGGCGAGCACCTCGAGACCGCGGCCCGTGAGCGCCGTCAGCGAGTTCGCCGCGCTGTTGCTGAGCAGCTTCGACCAGGCGGCCGTGGCGAAGTCGGGGACGAGCCGGACGTCGCCGGACGGCAGCACCCCGGCGAAGCGCTCACCCAGCGGGCAGTCGGGCACCTGGAGGACTCCGTAGGCCACGTGTCGGACCACCCCCGGGCGCTCCAGCTCGGCGTTGAGGTACACGACCGCCGGCAGGACGGCCTCGCGCGGGACGGGTGGGCTGACCCGCTCGACGTGCTCGACCCCGTTCTGCGCGACGACCACCGCGGTTGCGTCCCCCAGGCCGGCGCGCAGCCAGCCCACCGCGGCCGGGGTCTGATGCGCCTTCGTCGCCAGCACGATCCAGTCCACCGGCCCGCAGAGATCGGCGGGGTCGAGAACCACCGGCAGCCGGAACTCGGTGCCGCCTCCGCCGGAGACGCTCCCGGTACCGGCGGGGCCGGGCCGGACGATGCGCAGGCGGTCGAAGCCACCGCCGCGCACGCAGAGCAGCACCTCGGCACCGCCCTCGGCCGCCCGCGCGGCGAAGTACCCGCCCACCGCTCCAGCACCGACGACCGCGACCCGGGGCCGCCGCACCGCGCCATCGCGCGCGCCGGACCGACCGGATGTCCCGGGTGTGCCGGACGTGCCGGGTGTGCCGGGTGGGAGCACCCGGCCCTGGAACACCGCGGCGTCCGGTGCGGGTACGGCGTCCACGCGTCGAGCCTGCCAGCATCGCCCGGGACCGCCCACCGGACGACCCCCACCGGCCAGAAAGCACCCACCAGAGACCACCCGTCCGGCGGCTACCGCCGGATCCGGCCCCGGGCCGGCGGGGCAGCTGCGACGCTGAGTCGATGGAACCGCACCGCAGGACGACTCCCGCCCTCGATGCCGACCGGACCCGCGCCAGCCGCGGGCGCACCGTCGTTCCGGAACCCGAGATCGGCCGTCGCTGGCGCGCGGCGCGGGCGCGGGCGGGCGTCGTCCACCTGGACGCCGCCGCGGCCGCCCGGCCGAGCATCGCGACCGTCACCGATCAGACCGACCACCTGCGCCGGGAGAACCTGGTGGGGGCCTACATCGCCGAGATGGAGGCCGCCGAGGTCCTCACCGGCGCGCGGGCCCGGCTCGCGACGCTGCTGGGCCCCGGGCTCACCGCCGACGACGTGGTCTTCCAGCATTCCGCCAGCACCGGCTTCGCCGCGCTGCTGGCCGCCTGGCCGCTGCCCCCCGGATCCCGCGTCGGCGTCGTGCCCGGGGAGTACGGATCGAACCTGCTGCTGCTGGCGGCCCGCGCGGCCCGCGACGGCCTGGAGCTGATCGAGCTCCCGGTGGACCCACTGGGCCGCATCGACCTCGACCGTCTCGACCGCCCCGACCGCCCCGACCGGACGGCCGGTACCGGCGGTACCGGGGGCCTCGAGGGCCTCGCCCTGGTGACGTTCCCGCACATCCCGAGCCAGCGCGGCGTCGTCCAGCCGGCGGCGGAGGTGGCGGCCCGCTGCGCCGCCGCCGGCGTCGACCTGATCCTCGACGTGGCCCAGTCGCTCGGCCAGGTCGAGGTCGCCGGCATCGGGGCGGCCGCCTACGTCGGTACCTCGCGCAAGTGGCTGTGCGGTCCCCGCGGCGCCGGCTTCAGCGCGGTGCGCCCGGACGTCGTCGACCGCCTCGGCCCCGGCGCGCCCAGTCTCCACTCGGCCCACCCCCACGACCTGGGGGCCCGTCCGGCGCCGCCCGCAAGGCCGTTGCCGGGCCCGTCCCGGATGGCGATCGGCGAGGCGGCGGTGGCGAGCCGGATCGGGCTGGCCACCGCGCTGGCCGAACTGCTCGCCGAGGACCTCGGCGCGGTCCAGGACCGGATCACCGCCCTCGCCCGGCACGCGCGCCGCGCCCTCGACGGGGTCGCCGGCTGGCGGCTCGGTGAGGAGGCCGACTCCCCCACCGGCATCGTGACCCTGCGTCCGCCGCCGGGCGTCGACGCGACGGCGGTCTGCCGGGCGCTGTACGTCGAGGCCCGGATCCTGACCAGCCCGATCCCGGCCGGGCGGGCGCCGGAGCTGACCGCACCGGTGCTGCGGGCGAGCCCCCACGTCTACAGCAGTCCCGCGGAGATCGGGCAGCTCGCCGAGGCCCTCGACAGGTGGGGCCGCCCCGCGCCATGACTCGGACGGAAGCCACCGGCGATCACCCGGCGACTACGGCCCGGCGCCGCACCACCCGGCCGGCCGTCACCCGACACCCACCGCCACCCGGTCACCGAGGGCACGCGCGGTCACCGAACCGGTCGAAATCACCCGTGACAACTGATGCGTCCGGGAACCTGTTGGTAACGCCAGGTGCCGGTCTGCTGAAATAGCTGCGTTGCAGGCAAGGTGTCCGGTGGCGTTCCGATGGGGGGACGGACACGTCACGCGTATGCCCGACGGCGGGCAGAACGGGAGCGACGTGACCCACAGCGCAACGCAGCGGGAGTCGACCACGCGGTGAGCAGGCTCATCTCGGTCGCCGCTGTCGACGACCATCCCATCGTGCTTCGCGGCCTCGCCGACGTCATCGAGGGGCTCGACGGCCTCACCCTCCTGGCAACGGCGACGTCGATCGCCGAGCTGCTGTCCGGCCCGGGCCGGACGGCGGACGTCGTCCTGCTCGACCTCGACCTCGGCGACGGCTCGGAGGCACCCGACAACATCCGCCAGCTCACCGGCATCGGAGCCTCGGTGATCGTCTTCAGCGCGCTCGGCGATCCGGAGGCCGTCCGCGGCGCGATGCGCGCGGGGGCCGGCGGCTTCGTCACCAAAACCGACGACGTCGGCGAGCTGGCCACGGCGATCCGCGCGGCCGGTGCCGGGAACGGCTGGGTCTCACCCCAGCTGGCGTTCATGCTCCTGACCGACGAGGCGCCCGACCGGCCGACGCTGTCACTGAAGGAGCTGGAGGCCCTGCGCCTCTACGCGACCGGAATGCCGCTGAAGACCGTCGCCCGCAAGATGGCCGTCTCCCCGGAGACCGCGAAGCAGTACATCGAGCGGGTGCGGGTGAAGTACCGCAAAGCCGGCCGCCACGCCGACACCAAGATCGACCTCTACAAACGCGCGAAGGAGGACGGCCTCCTCGACTGACCGGAGCCGCCGACGTACCGCGCTCCCAGAGCACCCGCGACGAATCCCTCGACCAGACGGTCTCCCTCCGGACTCCCTCCGAGCGCCGACACGGCTACGACCCCCGTCCCGGCGCGCCTGTGGAGCGGGCGCAGTGGGCACCGACCCGGGCGGCCGGTACCCACTGCCTGGCGCACGCCGGATCCCCGCGTCCGGCGCACGCCTCGCGCCGTTCCCGCCCGATGGAACGCGCGCTTCGGGCCAGCGGGTGTGATCGGACGCCGGCCCCCCGGTCCGAACGTCCCATCCCCCGTCACCCGCCTGCCATCACAGAGTCTGTCAAGACGGGGCCGTTCCGTCATGTCCCCAAAGACCTTCCCGGGCCGACCCCCGTACGGGGGTCAGGAGACTGGGGGTGAACCCGCAGGGCGGGCCAGCGGGGTGTAGCGCACGAGCACACCGACGAGGACCAGCACCAGCCCGCTGAAGATGATCACCCAGAGCCCTGGGCCGAGGTCCGTGGTGGCGTCGAAACCCGTCCCGGAGAGCAGGTCACCGCGGCGGAAGCGGGCCACGTCGACCACGGCGGTGAGGATCAGCATGAGGCCCGCGATCACGGCGAGCATGCGGCCCCAGTCGACACGCCGCCCCGCCAGCAGGAGGCCCGCCACCATCGCGAGGATCCCCAGCACCATCGTGAGCTGGCCGTGCTGGTCGGGATCCGTGCCGTGGATGGCGAACTCCACGATGCCGAACGCGCGCACCGTGGCCCACGTCATCGTCGAGCCGATGACCGCCGCGCCCCCGGCCAGGACGACCAGTGGCGGGCAGAGCATCGCCAGCAGGTACCGGGGGGAGCGTGCCGGGACAGCCCGCGGGCCAGCCGGCCCCGACCCGGATCCTCCGGGCGAGGCGGCGTCGACGACGTCAGCGGCCGGTGGGGCGGTCCGTGCGCCGTTGTCCGACGGGACGGCCGGCGATGCCTGGCCCCCGGCCCACCGGCCCTGGACCACCGCGGCCCGCCCGACCTCCCCGTCGGCCCCCGGCCTGGCCCAGCGGGGATCGGCGGTGGCCGCCGCTGCGGCCCGCCAGACCGCCAGGCCCGCGTCGACCCGTGCTCCGCCGTCCGGCGCGACGTACTCCCCGCCGGACGGCCGGGCCCACGGGCTCCGCTGCCGATCCTCGCCCACCCGGTCCTCCCGCCGTCCCCCACCGAAGCCCTGATGCCGGCCGGACCGGCGGCCGGGCGCGACCTCCCCGCGCCCCGTGACGGTGGTATCACGCGCGGACAGCGGCCGCATGCCGCCCGCCGCTACCGCCTGGGCCGCGGGCGTGCCACCGCGACCAGCCCCACGAGCCCGGCCACCAGGGTCACGACCACGCCGATCTGCGGCCGGACGGCTATCACATCGGCGGAGATGGCCCGAAAGGACGACAGGGACGGCGGGCCCAGCGCGAGATCGAACCCGGAGACGATCACGAGCAGCAGCGCCGACGCCCTCGCGACAAGGAGGTCCGACGCGGGCCCGACCCGACCTGTCCCGCCCGCCGGGCGGCCACGGCCGCGCAGCGACGCCAGGCCGACCAGCACCATCAGCAGCCCGGCGACGAGCGTCAGGCGCCCGTCTCCGACGGTGACACCGGTGAAGGTGCGGGTCTCGTCCCCGCTCGTCAACGTGCTCCACGGAAGGAAGGCCGCCACCGCGGCCACCGCCCCGCCGAGCGCGAGGAGAGCCATGTCCCGGCCGCGCGCCGCCACCGCCACCGGCGCGGCGGCGCGGTGCTCACGCTCACGGCGGGTCGCCCCGGCACGGGTTCCCAGGTCCTCCACCGGTTCCGCAGCCGGACCGGAGTCCGGGTCCGGGTCCGGGCTCGGGCTCGGGTCCGGGTCCGGGTCCGGGCTCGGGGCGGCTTCGGGTTCCACCGGACGTTGCCGCTCGGTCGTCCTGCGCTCCCCCACCACCGGCGGCTGCCCACGCCCGGTCGTGTCCGGGGCCCGATGCGGCGCGGCGTCAGGTGTCCAGGCCGGATCGGTGGACCGGCCGGGATCTACCGGTCGTCCCGGGCTGGCCAGGTCCGGGTCGGCCCGGTCCGGCACCGCCGTCCCCTGGCCCGGCTGGTCCTGGCGTCGCCAGGTCGCCGGCTCCGCCCCACGGCCGGTCGCCGGGCGCACGAACCCTGTGGTGGGTGGCGAGTCCGGCGGGGTGCCCGGGCCCATCTCGAACGTCCGCCCGCCCGTCTGCTGCTCGGGCACCGCCGGGGCGCCCGAGTCCGCGTCCGGCCCCGACGCGGGTCGTCGGCCGGGCAGGCGGCGCAGGTCCACCCGCATGGTCGGCGGATCGAGGGCCTCACGGGCGGCCGCGGAGGGTTCCGTGTGGGTGGGCTTCGCCGACCGCGCGGTCCCGGTCGACCTGGCCGACCCGGCGGCGTCGGAGGGCGCCGCGACCGACCCGGACCGTGCCGGCGTCTCCGCCCGTGCCGGCGTCTCCGCCCGCGAGGGCGTCTCGGACCGCGACGGCGTCTCGGACCGCGACGGCGTCTCGGACCGCGACGGCGTCTCGGACCGCGACGCGGCCGACCGAGCCGACGCCGCGCTCCGTGCCGCGGCCGATTCCGCCGATTCCGCCGAGGACGACGCCTTGGCTGGTGCCGTCGTGGATGTCGATGGCCGTCGGTCCCCGGGCGGCGCGGCGCGCCGGCCGGAACCGCCACCGGCCGCTTCGGGGGACTCCTTCCCGCCGGCCGCCCCCCGCTCGAACCACGTCGGACGGTCCTCACCCGACGTCCGGGCCGGTGCCGGGCTGGACCGCCATATCGGCGCCGCCGGAGACGCCGGTGGTGCCGAAGAGGTCGGCGGCGTGGGCGGCGGTGCCGGAGGAGTCGGCGGCGTGGGTGGCGTCGGCGGCGTCGGCGGCGGCGTCGATCGAAGTGATCGGGACGGCGGCGTCGTGGCGGACGGGCGCGGAGCGAACAGCGGCCGGGGCCGCTGTTCGCCGTCCGGGCCACCGGTGACCCGGTCCGCCGTCGGCGGTGGGGCGGCCTGGTCGGTCGAGGACGTGGACGTCCCCGCCGTGGCGCGGGCCGATGGTTCCCGGGCGCCCGGCGGGCTCGAGCAGTCCGCGGCCCCGCCGGCCGGCCCACCCGGCTGTGCGGGCTGGCCCGGCTGTGCCGACTGGCCCGGCGGACCCGTGCCGGTGTTCCGCGGAACCGTCGGGGACCGGCGGGCGGCCGGTGCCGACTGCCCCTGGTACGGGCGCAGGGTTTCCCGTGCCGGCGGCGATCCCGGGCCGGAGCCGGGCTGTCCCCGGCCGGTGCCCGTCGCCGGAGCGGACGGGGGACGCAACGCCTCCGGGCGGTTCGCCGATCCCGCCGTGGACGTCGGCCGCAGCGGCGAGGGCCACCCCGGCCGCTGCGTCGCGCCCGGGCCGTCCCCCGCGGCCGGTCTCGCGGAACCCCCCTGTCCGGCGGGCCTGGGGGGCCCCGGGGGCGCCAGACCGGGCGGCGCGGTGCCGGAGGACGGCGACGGTGAGCCGGGCTTCGACGCCGGGGCCGGCCTCCCCGTGCTCGGCGCCGAGGCGGGGGGCGCCGGTTCGGCGGACGCCCGCGGCTTCTCCTGGCCCCCGGGCGTGGCGGGCTGCTTCGGCGCGCCCTGCGTCGTCGCCTGCGTCGTGGGCCTGGCCGATGTCGCCGGCGTCGTGCCCGTGGGCCTGGCCGTCGTGGCCGGGCCGGACGGCTTCGTGCCAGCCGCGGGCCGCGCGGCCGGGGTCTGGCCGGCGGGCCCGGCCGACGGCGGACGCGCGGGTGACCTGGGCGGCGTCGGCGGCGTCGTGGGCCGGGCAGGATCCGCTGGCTTCACCGGCGCGGCTGGCTGCACCGGCCTGGCGGGCGACGCGGGTTCGGCGGGCCGCACCGGCGCCCCCGGCTGCACGGGCCTGGCGGGCTGCACCGGCGCCGCGGGTCCCTTGGAGCTGGCGGGCGGCGGACTACCGGGTGCCGACGGGTTCACGGGCGCGCCCGGCCGGGCCGGCGGTGCCGCCTGGGCAGGCGCCGGCTGCGTCGCGCCGCGGGCGGGCGTCCCGTCGCGAGGTGGTGGTCGCAGGCCGGGGCGGGTCGGCGCCACCGGGCGGGACGGGTTCGCCGGAGCCGGCGGAGCCGGCGGAGCCGGCGGCGGCGCGGCTCCCGGCCGTTCGCCGGGTCCCGGGCCGCGGTCGCCCGGTTGACGGTTGCCACCCGGTTGGCGGTCGGCCGGGCCGCGGTCGGGGGCTGGAGCGGAGGCGAACGCGGGCGGACCGCCGGGTCGGGGACCGCTGGATCGTCCGCGCTCAGCCGGCGGCTCCGCGGCGGGCACCGGCTTCTCGGCCGGGTCGCCCTGGTCGGCCATGCACTCACTCCTGACGCGCAGCGCTTCCATCCGATGGCCCTGACGGGCTACCGGCGAACCGGGGCGACGGTATCCGTCCGTGCTGTGACCGACGGAAGGCGGCCCGGGTGAATCGTCCTGCTTCGCCCAGACATGCGAGGGCGGGGCCGGTCGGATCGACCCGCGCGGAGCGGCACGGATGACACGCCGGAGACGTGGTTCGTGGTCGCGCCCGGACGGCGCCGTCGTGGAGCCGCTGGTCGGGCGGGCCGACGCTAACGGATGGGATCGCGCGGAACAACCCCGCGGCCGCGCGGCGGGCCACTTCCGTGCCCGCGCCCGAACCCACCCCCGGAGGCGGCCCGCCGCAGGCGACCAGGGACGGTGCGTGTGTCGCGCGGGACCGCGGGGCCACCGCGCGAGGGCCACGGAGGGAGCGCGCAGGACGGGGACGCCGTGTCACCACCGGCTCGGCCACACGGCTCGAAGCGCAGGACCTATTACACAGAGCAGTGTCACTCGGGCCTCGGCTACCATACCCGCACAGTGTGTTCCTGCCAGGCAACAGACGCGGTCGACGCGCCCCAGCTCCAAGTGCCTCAGGAGCCTGTTCTGAATCCTGCTTTCGATCCACTAACCGCGTCCCGACCGGGTATCAGGGGTAGAACACCTCGGTTGATACGGGTGCCGGGTGGTGCGCTCCGCCCAAAGCGCCGAGTCGAGCACCCCTGCCCCGCGCGAAATGAAGATCGAGGGCGTTTTCCAGAACCGGGCCCGAGCGTCCGGCCGCCGACGGAGCCACCGGCCGGACGCCGGCCGGGCGCGCTGTTCACGCTGCACGGCCCACACCCCATGATTGGGAGGATTCCCGTGTCGACGTCCGACGCCGTCTCGGCGGACCTGTCCGTGACCCGGAACTACGTTCGCGACGGCAAAGTGATGCAGATCGCGACGTTGGCAGGTGGCGGCGAGCCCGCCGTCTGCAACCTCTGGTACGCGAGCTCGTTCGAACCGGACCGCCTGTTCTTCATCTCCAGGCCCGACCGCACCCACTGTCGGAACATCAGGGCCGATCGTCGGGTGGCCGGCGCGATCGTCACCATCGAGCTCGACGGGCTGGGCCAGGAGGTCCAGGGCGTGAGCTTCGCCGGTACCGCGGAGGAGGTACCGGTGGCGGAGGCCGACGCGCTGCTGCCGATCTATCACAGGCGGTGGCCGCAGGGCAGCGAGCTGGCGAACGTGGACATGATGCTGGCGGACGGCAACGCCCACCGGCTCTACGAGATCCGGGTGGACCGCTGGATCCTCTTCGACGAGATCAACCACCCGGACGATCCCCGGCGCGTCATCGACTTCGCCCGGGCGGGCTGACCGAGCCACGACCTGGCCGCTCAGCAGTTGTCGTCGCGCCCGACACCGAAGATGCGGCGCGGGAGGCGGGGCGGCGGGCGACCGCGGGCCACCGGGTCGAAGCCCGGTGGCCCGGCGCTGTTCGCTCCGCCACGGCCGGCGCCCCCACGATCGTGCCGTTCCAGCCCGCCACGGGCCACCGATCGCGAGCGACCGGCGGCGGCACTCCCGCGGCGGGCACGGACCCGCGGGCCCGGTCAGACCGCCTCGCCGATGCGGTGCACCCGCATCGTGTTGGTCATGCCGGCGACACCCGGCGGGGTACCGGCGACGACGACCACCAGCTCGCCCGGCCGGCAGTGCCCGATCTGCTGCAGGGCCGTGTCGACCTGCCGGACCATCTCGTCGGTGCTCTCCGCGAACGGCACCAGCACGGTCTCCACGCCCCAGAACAGCGCCATCTGGCTGCGCACCCCGGGAATCGGGGTGAAGGCGAGAACGGGCACCGAGCTGCGGTACCGGATCAGCCGGCGGGCGGTGTCCCCGCTGAGGGTGTGGGCCACCAGGTAACGCGCACCGACCGCCTCGCCGACGCTCACCGCCGCCTGGGCGATCGCGCCGCCGAGGGTGCGTGGCGGGGTCCGCAACGGGGGGATGCGGCCGAGATCCGCCTCGGCGGTCTCGATGATCCGCGCCATGGTCGCGGCCGACTCGACCGGGTACGACCCGACGCTCGTCTCGGCCGAGAGCATGATCGCGTCGGCGCCGTCCAGCACGGCGTTGGCGCAGTCGCTCGCCTCGGCGCGGGTCGGCCGGGGCGCGCTCACCATCGACTCGAGCACCTGGGTGGCGACGATGACGGGTTTGGCCCGCTCACGCGCCTGGCTCACGGCCCGTTTCTGGACGAGGGGGACGTCCTCGAGCGGCAGCTCGACACCGAGGTCACCGCGGGCGATCATCAGGCCGTCGAAGGCCTCGATGATCCCGTCGAGCTCGTCGACGGCCTGCGGCTTCTCGATCTTCGCGAGGACCGGGACCCGGATCCCGACCTCGTCCATGATCGCGCGGACGGCCGCGTAGTCCTCGGCGGACCGGACGAACGACAGCGCGATCATGTCGACACCGAGTTCGAGCGCGAAGCGCAGGTCGTCGGCGTCCTTCTCGGACAGCGCGGGCACCGTCAGCGCGGCGCTGGGGATGTTCATGCCCTTGTTGTCGCTGACCTTGCCGCCGATCACGACGGTGGTGCGGACGTCGGTGTCCTCGACCCCGTCGATCCGCAGGTTCAGCCGGCCGTCGTCGACGAGGATGGTGTCCCCGGCGGCGACGTCCCGGGTCAGACCCGGGTACGTGGTGCCGACCTGTTCCTGGTCGCCCAGGACGTCACGGATGGTGACGGTGAAATGCTGCCCGGGCAGCAGGGTGACCCCGCCGTCGGCGAACCTGCCGAGGCGGATCTTCGGCCCCTGCAGGTCGGCCAGGATCCCCACGCTGCGGCCGGCGGCCGCGGCCGCCTCGCGCACCAGGGCGTACGCAGCGGCGTGCTGCTCGTGCGTTCCGTGCGAAAAGTTGAGCCGGGCAATGTCCATTCCGGCGTCGACGAGGGCCCGGACCATCTCGGGAGAGTTGGTGGCCGGGCCGAGGGTGCAAACTATCTTGGCTCTTCGTGGCACGGTCAAAGCCTAGGTAACGAACGCCCGGGATTGGACATGGGCCCTGGTGACACACTCGATGCGCCGGTTCTGGGCCGCTTAGTCCCGAGAGGTTCTGTGACCGTTTCGCACCCGGGCGTTCGGACACATGCTGCGCGCAAGGGCACAGCAGGCGTACGTTCGCATGGTCCTCCCGCAAGAGCGGGCGAAGGGACAGTTACGGGAAAGCTGGCAACGGCGCCGCACGATCCCGGACGTCCAGACCGCGGCACGTTACCGCCCTGAAACAACCTGGAGCCCGGACATGACCAACAATCCCGCAATTCACCGGCGGCCTTCCGGCGACGTGGACATCGCGCTGCCCCACGAGACCGGCGAGCCCGACACCGGACCGGCGGACACCGCGTCCCTGGACGCGGTGTCCATGACAGCCGGCCCGCCGGTCGGTGTGATCTCCGTCGCAGCGGCGGCCTGAGCGGACAGTCAGCGCGCGGCCGGCAGGGCCGCCACCCCACCGTTCGGCGGGTCGAGGGTGACGTGGGCGCCCGAGCTCCAGTCGGCCGGCGGCCCGGCCGGCGGTTCGGCCTGCCCACCGGCCGGCGGTTCGGCCTGCCCACCGGCCGGCGGTTCGGCCTGCCCACCGGCCGGCGGCTCGGCGACCGGAGCGTCGTCCTGGGTGGCGAACTGTGTGTGGTGGAGCTCGGCGTAGAGGCCACCGAGGGCCATCAGCTCGTCATGGCTGCCACTCTCGACGATCCGCCCGCCGTCGACCACGAGGATGCGGTCGGCCCGCCGGACGGTCGAGAGCCGGTGGGCGATGACCAGCGACGTGCGTCCGGCCAGCGCCGCGGTCAGCGCCCGCTGCACCGCCGCCTCCGACTCGCTGTCCAGGTGGGCGGTGGCCTCGTCCAGGACGACCACCGCGGGCTCCTTGAGCAGCAGCCGGGCGATGGCCAGCCGCTGCTTCTCGCCGCCCGAGAGCCGGTAGCCGCGCTCCCCGACGACCGTGTCCAGCCCGTCGGGCAGGTCGCGCACCGCCTGGCCGATGTGGGCCGCGTCCAGCGCCGCCCACATCCGCTCCTCGGTCGCGTCGGACCGGGCGAACAGCAGGTTGGCCCGGATGCTGTCGTGGAACAGGTGCGCGTCCTGGGTGACCACGCCGACGGCCGCCCGCAGCGAGCGACCGCTGAGCGCGCGGACGTCGAGCCCCCCGATCCGGACCGCTCCGTCCCGGGCGTCGTACATCCGGCCGACGAGTTGGCTGATGGTGGTCTTCCCCGCGCCGGACGGGCCGACGAGCGCCACAAGCTCACCGGGACCCACCCGGAAGGTGACATCGTGCAGCACCGGCTCGGGTGTCCGGCTGTCGAGCACGGCCGTGGACTCCAGCGAGGCCAGTGACACCTCCGTCGCCGCCGGATAGCGGAAGCCGACGTGGTCGAACTCGACGGCCACCGGCCCCACCGGCAGCTCGACGGCGTCCGGCGCGTCCTCGATCGCCGGTCGCAGGTCGAGGACCTCGAAGACCCGCTCGAACGAGACCAGCGCGGTCATCACGTCCACGTGCACGTTCGACAGCTGCGTCAGCGGGCCGTAGAGCCGGGTGAGGTAGGCGGTGAGCGCGACGATCGTGCCGACCTCGAGGCTGCCCCGGGCCGCGAAGGTGCCGCCGACGCCGTAGACGATCGCCGTCGCCAGCGAGGCGACCAGGGTGAGCGACATGAAGAAGATCCGCCCGTACATCGCCTGGGTGACGCCGATGTCCCGGACCCGCCCGGCGCGGCGGCGGAAGGTTCGCACCTCGCGGTCGGGCTCGCCGTAGAGCTTGGTGAGCAGCGCGCCGGCGACGTTGAACCGCTCGGTCATCATCGTGTTCATCTCGGCGTTGAGGCCGTAGCTCTCCCGCGTCAGTGCCGCCAGCCGCGGCGCCAGCAGGCGCGCCGGCACGACGAACACCGGCAGCAGCACGAGCGCGACCACGGTGATCTGCCAGGACAGGCTGATCATCGCGACCAGGACGAAGACGACCGACAGGAGGTTGGACAGCACCGCGGACAGCGTGTTCGTGAACGCGGACTGCGCGCCGAGGACGTCGTTGTTCAGCCGGGTGATGAGCGCGCCGGTCTGGGTGCGGGTGAAGAAGGCGATCGGCTGGCGCTGCACGTGGTCGAACACCTGGGAGCGCATCTCGTAGATCAGGCCCTCGCCGATGCGGGCGCTGAACCAGCGCTGGCCCAGCCCGAGCAGCGCCTCGCCGACCGCGAGCGCGGCGACCACCGCGGCGAGCCCCTGGACGACCCCGGCCCGGCCGGGCACGATCCCGTCGTCGATGATCGCCTTGAACAGCAGCGGGGTGACGGCGCCGGTCGCCGCGCCGAGCACGATGAGGACGCCGAAACCGGCGAGCTGCCGACGGTAGGGGCGGGCGAAGCCGACGATGCGGTGGACGGTCCCCGGGCGCAGGCTGGCCCGGGTCACCGAGCGGTCCCGTTGGAACGAGCGCATGGTGGACCAGTTGTCGACCGCAGTTCTCATGGAGCCTCCGACGCGCCGCTACGTGTTACTACGCAACGGTGTAAGCAAAGGCTTGCTAGCCCGCATTCCCGGCGGTCGTCGCGAGGACCCGCGCGAGCGCGTCCTCCTCCGCGGCGCGGCGCTGGACGTCCGACCGCTCGCGGGCGCCTCCCAGCAGCGCCTTCGTCTCCGCACTGACCTCCCGTGGCACCGCGAGCAGGCTGGCCACCAGACGGCCGACCTCGGCGTCGAGGTCCCGACGGGGGACGACGAGCGCGGCGAGGCCCAGTCGCAGCGCGTCCGGTGCGCTGACCGGCCGGCCGGTCAGGCACAGCGCGAGCGCACGGGCGTAACCGACGGTGTCGACGAGCGTGCCGGCCACGCCCAGACCCGGCACGCGACCGGCCGTGGCCTCGGTGAGGCCCAGCGACGCGTCCTCGGTCAGCACCCGCAGATCACAGGCGAGGGCCAGCGCCAGCCCCGGGCCGGTCGTCGGGCCGGCGCAGACGGCGATGCTGAGCAGGTCCGCCCGCTCGGACAGCCGGCGGGCGACCCGGGACCAGGTGGCGAGATCCCGCCCGGCCGCGATCCCGCCGGCGGGCGGACCAGCCGCGTGGCCGGCCGGGCCGGACAGGCGGTGTACAGCGTTCACGACCACGACACGAACGTCGCCGCGCAGGTCACGCAGGACGCCGTCCAGTGCCGTGGCGATGCTCGGGAGGGTGGGCGTGTGACCCACCCAACCCGACACATCGTCACACACAGTGAGCGAAACGCAAGGGCCAGCTGCGAGTACGCCCAGCCCGGCCGCCGCCGGGTCGGCGGCGGCCGGCATGCTCATGGTCAGGAGCTTTTCTTCTTGGTACCCCGGGTCGCGCCCCCACGTCCGCGCAGCGTCGTGCCCGACTCGGACAGGATCCGGTGGACGAACCCGTACGAACGACCCGACGACTCGGCAAGCAGGCGAATGCTCTGTCCGGACTCGTACTTCTTCCGAAGTTCGGCAGCGAGCTTGTCCCGCTCCGCCCCGGTGATCCGGGTTCCTTTCCTAAGCTCGGCCAATGTGGCCCCCTCCGTGTTCGATGATCTGCGAACCGATCTTCACCCAGCTTCGGTGTCCGCGCCACTCGAAGCCCGTGTGATCCATCACACGCGGTGGTGCGGTCACCGGGACAACCTCGCACGCGCCCGGAACACACACCGACGAGCTGACTCCAAGCAGTCACATAGCCCCTGACCTGCTACAGCGCGCCCGAAGCCCGAGTCCGACGGCACAGCGGCCAGTCTTGCGGCCGGCCGGGATCCGATCGGACAGGGGCTCCCACGCGGCGCGTCGAACATCGTTACCGACCGTACATCCGTCTCGGCCCCCCCGCGGGGATCCGCGGGCCGCCGGGACTGGTTACGGTGCATGCATGGTCAACGGCCGGCCGACGCGGGCGGCGCCCGCACCGGCGCGGCTCGCACCCGGCACCGGGCCAGGATCCACCCGACGCCCCCGACTACGGAGGGTGACCGGAACGCTGCCTCGGCGCCACCCGGCCCGATCCGCGCTATGGGCCGAGGGGGTCGATGTCGGGCTCTGGTGCGCGGCGGCCGGATTCGGTCTGCTGCTCAGCACGCTCATCGCCGCCACCGATGTGGATCTCGGCTCCGTCGGGCCGTTCCCGGTCGGCTGGCGCACCCCCCACCTGGCGCCGGCGACGCTGCTCCCGGTGCTCGTGGCGGTCGGCACCCTGGCGCTCGCCCGCCGGGCGATCCGCGCCCGCTGGCCGCTCCTGCTCCTGTTCGGCTTCGCCGGATCACTGTGCTGGAGCCTCGCCCTGGCCGCGGCGGCCGGCCCGGGCCTCACCGACGGCCTGCGCCCACCGCCGGTCTACCTGACCGCCGCCGACGCCGTCGGCGACGACCCGTTCGGCTACCTCGCCGGCTGGGTCGCCCAGTCGGTCGACGGGCCGGTGTCCGCGGCGCAGGCCGGCGCGGCGGACCTGCCCCGGGCGCCGTCGAGCCTGCTCACCAGCCATCCGCCCGGCCCCGTGCTGCTCGTGTGGGGGTTGGACCGGCTCGGCCTCGGTGACCTCGCCGAGGCCGCCGACGGGGCTGGCGGGGCCGGCGGCGCGGTGCCGCTCGGGCTGGCCCTGACGGCGCTGACGGCGCTGGGTGTCCCGCTGGTGGCTGTCGCGGTGCGCTCGCTGTGCCACGAGACGGCGGCGCGCCGCGCCGTCCCGGTGCTCGTGCTGACGCCGTGGGCGCTGTGGGCCGCCGCCTCGCCGCGGGCCGTCGCCATCCTGCCGGCGGCGGCGGCGGTCACCGTCGGGGTGCTCGGGTGCGAGCCGGGCCGGCGCTGGCGCCTGTCGTGGGCGCTGCTGTCGGGCCTGCTGCTGGGGGTCGGCGGCCTGTTCGACTACGCCGTGGTGTGGCTGGGTGTGGCCGTCGCGGCGGCGTACTTCGTCCGCCGACAGCCGCTGATGAACGTGTTCACCGGGCTCGGCGCGCTGCTCCCGCTCTGGCTGTTCTCCGCCTGGGGCTTCTCCTGGCCGGACGGCCTCACCAGGGCCCGGGTCGACGCCGGGCCGGCCACGGTGCTGGCCTGGCTCGCCCTGGACGCCGTCGTGGTGCTGCTGGCCGGTGGGCCGGTGCTGGTCCGCGCGCTGCGCCGGCTCCGGCTGACCCCCGGCTGGCCGTTCCTGGTCGGGGCCGGCGCCGCGGCGCTGTTCAGCGTGTGCGCGGGGCTGGCCTGGGGTGGGGTGGAGCTGGCCTGGCTACCGCTGGCGCCCTGGCTGGCGGTGGCGGCGCTGGCCCCCCGCCCCCGCCCGGACGGACCGGGTGACACGGTGCGCGCGGGTGAGCTGCCCGGCCTGTTGATCGGGACGGGCGCCCTCGCCGCCATCGTCCTGCGGGTCTGCCTCGGGAACGGCTGAGCGGCGCGGACCCGGCGCGGTTCCGACCGGCAGGCCCCGCGCCCGGATGTCCCGTCCCGTGGCTCAGGCCGGCTCGGCGGCGGCCGGCGGCACCGGCTGCGCCGCCTCGCCCCGCGGCATGTCGGGTTCCAGGTAGACCCGGTGCGCGGTGGGCACGGCGGCGCGCAGCAGCGCCTCGGCCTCGTTGATGGCGGCGGCGACCTGGGCCGTGGTCAGCTCCGGGTCGAGTCCGATCTTGGCCGCGACCAGCAGCTCGTCCGGACCGAGGTGCAGGGTCCGCATGTGGATCACGGTGGTGACCGCCGGGGCCGAGCTCAGCGCCCGCCTGATCGCCTCGACGGTCCGCGGGGTGGCGGCCTCCCCGACCAGCATCCCGTACGTCTCCATCGCCACGATCACGGCGACGGCCAGCAGCAGGATGCCGATCGCGAGGGTGCCGGCGCCGTCCCAGATCGGATCGTCGAGCAGCAGCGTCAGGCCGACCCCGGCGAGGGCGAACACCAGGCCGCACAGCGCGGCCAGGTCCTCCAGCAGGACGACCGGCAGCTCCGGGGAGCGGGTCTCCCGGATGAACCGCCACCACGACCCCGCGCCCTTGGAATGCCTCGACTCCTTGATCGCCGTCCGGAAGGAGAAGCCCTCGAGCACGATCGCGACGCCGAGGACCACGATCGCCACCAGGCCGCTCTCCAGCTCGTGCGGGTGGCGCAGCTTCTCGACACCCTCGTAGACGGAGAACAGCCCACCGACGCTGAACAGCACGATGCCGACCAGGAAGCCCGCGATGTACCGGGAGCGCCCGTAGCCGAAGGGGTGCTCTTCATCCGCCGGCTGGCTGGCGTTGCGCTGCCCGAGCAGGAGCAGCGCCTGGTTGCTCGAGTCCGCGACGGAGTGGATCGACTCGGCGAGCATCGACGACGAGCGGGTGAACAGGAACGCCACGAACTTCGCCACCGCGATGCCCAGGTTCGCGAGCAGTGCCGCCACGACCGCCTTGGTGCCGCCTTCTGTGCTCACGCGCTCCCGCTCTCGTCCCCGTGGGTGATCCCCCGCGCGCCCCTGTCACCGGAAGTACTGGTTACCGGAAGTACTGGGCACGCGGACCGAGCGCCCAGTCTGTCAAGGCGGCGACCTCCGGACGCCGCCGGGTGCTCGGTGTGGTCTCAGGCCAGTGTGACGAGATCGGCGAGGTCGGGCGACCAGGTGTCCTCGACGCCGTCCGGCAGCATCAGGACCTTGTCGGGGCTCAGCGCCTCGACCGCGCCCGGGTCGTGCGTGACGAGCACCACCGAGCCCCGGTAGGTGCGCAGCGCGCTCAGGACCTCGCCGCGCGACGCCGGGTCGAGGTTGTTCGTCGGCTCGTCGAGCAGCAGCACGTTCGCCGAGCTGCAGACCAGGCCGGCCAGGGCCAGCCGGGTCTTCTCACCACCGGAGAGCGTCTCCGCGAGCTGCTCGACCGCGTCACCGCTGAACAGGAAGGCGCCCAGGATGCGGCGCAGGTCGACGTCGGAGGCGGTGGGCGCCGCGGCGCGCATGTTGTCGAGCACCGTGCGGGACGTGTCGAGCGTCTCGTGCTCCTGCGCGTAGTACCCCAGGCGCAGGCCGTGCCCCGGGTGCACCTCACCGGCGTCCGGCGTCTCCTGGCCGGCGAGCATGCGCAGCAGCGTCGTCTTGCCGGCGCCGTTGAGGCCCAGGACCACGACCCGGGTGCCGCGGTCGATCGCCAGGTCGACGCCGGTGAAGACCTCCAGCGAGCCGTAGGACTTCGACAGGCCGGTGGCGGTCAGCGGCGTGCGCCCGCACGGAGCCGGATCGGGGAAGCGCAGCTTGGCGACCCGGTCGGCGACCCGGACGTCGGCGAGACCGGAGGCGAGGCGCTCCGCGCGGCGGTCCATCTGGTGGGCCGCGCGCGCCTTGGTGGCCTTCGCCCGCATCTTGTCGGCCTGGGCCCGCAGCGAGTCGATCTTCTTCTCCGCGTTGGCCCGCTCCCGCCGCCGACGCCGCTCGTCCTGATCGCGCTGGGTGAGGTACGTCTTCCAGTTGACGTTGTAGACGTCGAGCGCGGCGCGGTTGGCGTCGAGGTGGAAGACCTTGTTCACGCTCTTGTCCAGCAGGTCGACGTCGTGACTGATGACGATCAGGCCGCCGGAGTGGGCGCGCAGGAAATCCCGCAGCCAGGTGATCGAGTCGGCGTCGAGATGGTTGGTCGGCTCGTCGAGCAGCAGTGTCGCGTCGGAGTTCCCCGAACCGGCGAACAGGATGCGGGCCAGCTCGACGCGGCGGCGCTGGCCGCCGGAGAGCGTTCCGATCCGCTGGCCGAGCACCCGGTCGGGCAGGCCGAGCGAGGAGCAGATCCGCGCCGCCTCCGCCTCGGCGGCGTAGCCGCCGAGCACCCCGAACCGCTCTTCCAACCGGCCGTAACGCCGCACCGCGGTGTCGCGGGCCGCCTCGTCGACGAGCTCGGCCATCTCGACCTGGAGCTTCTCCATATCGCGCAGGATCACGTCGAGGCCGCGGGCCGCGAGCACGCGGTCGCGGGCGGTGTCGGCGAGGTCTCCGGTACGCGGATCCTGTGGCAGGTAGCCGATCTCGCCGCGGATGTCCACCTTGCCGGCGAACGGCAGGGTCTCCCCCGCGAGCGTCTTCAGCATCGTCGTCTTGCCTGCGCCGTTGCGACCGACCAGGCCGATACGGTCACCCGGCTGCACCCGGAAGGAGACCGGCTCGATCAGTGTGCGGGCTCCGGCACGGAGCTCGAGCTCGGACACGATGATCATGAGGGTCGGCCTCTTTCGTACATCGGATTCGTGCGTTTATTCGGTGTCAGCGGTTGGCCACCACGACACCGGGGTGCCGAGGAAACGCCCGCCTCACGACGCGGCAGAGGTCATGTCCTCCAGGGTACGGGCCGCGGCACCGAGCCCGGCGGGCGTCCCGGGCCGGACGGCCGGTGACTCCCGCCGCGCGGGTGCGCCCGCCGGTCATCGCGGGTACGCCTTTCCCAGGTCCCGGGCACGAGCTCCAGGTCACGGGCACGAGCCCCGACACACGGACGCCTCCGGGCCGGACACGGGGAGGTCACATGACGACGACGTATCGACAGAACCGGGAGACACAGCGACCGAGCTCGCTGTGGTCGGCCCTGGTCATCCTCGGAGTCGCGGTCACGGTCCTGGGACTGCTGCTCATCACCAATCCCTTCACCACCGCCGGCGCGCTGGCCGTCATCGCCGGGGTGGCTCTTCTCGTCTCCGGCATCGCCGAGATCGTCTCCGCCGTGCGCGCCGATAACAGCAGCTCCGCCGTCCTCTTCGGGGCGCTCACCGCCGCCGCCGGCGTGGTGATCCTGCTGTGGCCGGGGGTGACGCTGCACGCCATCGCGCTGGTGGTCGGCGCGACCCTGATCGTCGCGGGGGTGGTCCGGGCCCTGCTGGTACTGGCGAGCCGCACCGGTCAGGCGGGCCACGCCGGCGGCGTCACCCGGGGCCTGCTCATCGCGGCGCTCGCCGTCGTCCTCGGGGTGCTGGCCCTGGCCTGGCCGTCCTCCACCGTGGTGGTGCTCGCGGTGCTGTTCGGCATCCAGCTCGTCGTCACCGGCGTGACCGAGGTGGCACTCGGCCTGGCCCTGCGCCCCTGAGACCGGAGGGACCGAGCGGGACCCCTGATCGGCTACCGGGCACCTCGAACCCGCCGTCGGCCGGAACCGCGACGCTCCCGGCCGACGGCGGCGTCGGCCCCGGGCTCAGCCCAGGATGCGCTTGCGCCAGAGTTCGACGGCCTCGGGCCGGGCGCCGCGGTCGAGGAACCAGCCCTCCGGGCCCTGCGGATGCCCGTCGATGATGGTCAGCACCTGCTCGACGGCGGCCATCGAGACCTTGGTGACCTCCCTGTCGACGACCCGGCCGTCGGGGAGGATCGCGTGCCCCCGCAGGCGGCGCAGCACGCCCGGCATGTTCTCGCCGGTGAGCAGGTAGTCGGCGACCACCTGGTCCGGGACGACACCGGCCAGGCGCAGGAGGAGGGTGACGACCACGCCCGTGCGGTCCTTGCCGGCCGCGCAGTGCACCAGGAGCGGACCGGGGGCCTCCGCCGCCAGGTCGAGGATCTCCACCAGCCGGGGCGTCGCGATGTCGAGCATCGCGGCGTACAGCGTGCGCAGGCCGCCGGCGAGCGCGTCCGGCGGCAGCGAGTCACTGACCCGGCCGGTCTCCTCCCCGAGCAGGGGCATCACGTGGATCTCCGAGCCGAGCAGCGACAGCGGGTGCGGGGAGCTCCCCCGCTCCACCGCCGAGCGCAGGTCGACCACGGTCGGCGGCGGCCAGGTGAACTCCCCGGCCGGCCGGGCGTCCCCGACCCGGGGCATCTCGCTGCGGTACAGCACACCCGGGTTGGTGACGCGGCCGTCCGTGGTGGTCATCCCACCGATGTCGCGCAGGTTGGCCAGCTGTTCCGCGGCGAGATCTTCCGTTGCCATTCGATGTCCTCCCGAGAGCGCGGTGCACGCAGGGCCGCGGCCGACCTCCGTCGGGTGGGTGGCCCGGGTGTCATCGCCGCGCGTGCGGACCCACGCCATCCTCGTCGAAGAGACCGGCCTCATGCGGGGCGTTTCCCTCCGCATCGGGCGTGGGCCCGACGACCGGCCCCGATCCGGCGCCCGGGGGACCCGCCGCGGCGGCGGCCTCCTCCGGGTCGACCTCGACGCGGTCGACGAGATGACGGCCGGAGTTGCGGACGTTTCCGACCTCGAGCGAGACCGGATGCGCGGCGAACACCCCGGCCGGCGCGGGCCGCAGGATCCCGGCGAGCGCCGCCGGGTCCAGCGGCGTCGGGTCGATCCACCGTGACCAGGCCGAACGCGGCACCACGACGGGTGACCGGTCATGGATGAACTCGATGCCCGCGGCCGCGTCGGTGGTCAGGATCGTGAACGTGGTCAGCGGCTGCTCGCCCTTCGACCAGACCTCGTAGAGCCCGGCGAAGGCGAACAGGCCGTCGGCCCCCGGGTGGCCGGCCGGATGGATGTAGTACGGCTGGCCGCGGCGCGAGCCACCGCGCCGCCGCCACTCGTAGAAGCCGGTGGCGGGGACGAGGCACCGCCGGGCGGCGAACGCCGCGCGGAACGCCGGCTTGGACGCCACCGACTCGGCCCGGGCGTTGATCAGGCGACTGCCGATCGCCCGGTCCTTCGCCCAGAACGGGACCAGGCCCCAGGTGGCCAGCCGCAGAACCCGCCCGCCGCCCGCGGCCTCCGGATCACCGGCCCCGCCAGCGTCACCGGCCCCGCCAGCCCCGTTCACCTCGCCGGTGTCTCCACCCGTGCCAGCCGCACCAGCCGGGCGAGCGACCACGATCGGCATCACCGTGGTCGGGGCGACGTTGTAGCTCTCCGCCACGTGGCCGCCCGTCTCGTCCACCGCGGACATCGCCGCGGCGAGATCGTCGGCGCTCAGAGTCTGGGTATACCTGCCGCACATGCCTGAGCAGTCTTCCAGCCTCCACCGACACTTCCAGCGGATCAGACGACCAGCGCGGCCGCCGCGGTCGCCAGGCAGCCCAGGGAGAGCAGTCCGAACGTGCCGACCCAGAAGGCACCCGGCAGTCCGGTGAGGCGGGCGAGCTGGTCCGGGTCGGAGTCCCGGGCGCGCCGCTGCCGCCGCTGCCGCTGGACCTCGATGATCGGCCGCACCGCGCCGAGCAGCAGGAACCAGGTGGCGTAGGCGGCGAAGCCGGCCTGGACGTCATCCGCCGCGAACCACGAGATCCCGAGCACGACAACCGTGCTGACCAGCACCGACACGACCCCGAAGGCGTTACGGACGACCACCAGCATGACCAGCAGCAGCGCGACGAGGATCTGCAGCAGCAGGCTGATCCGCCCGGTGGCGAGCAGGCCGGAGGCGCCCAGCCCGAGCAGCGACGGCGTCGTGTAGCCGGCGGCGACGGTCAGGATCACCCCGGGCCCGGTCGGCCGGCCCGAGGACACGGTGACGCCGGAGGTGTCGGAGTGCAGACGCACCCCGGCGAGGCGGCGGCCGGTGGCGACCGCGGCGAGGGCATGCCCGCCCTCGTGCGCGATCGTCACGACATGCCGGGCGGTCGGCCAGGTGCGGTCACTCGCCACAGTGAGCAGCGCGACGACCCCGGTGAGGACGAGGATCCAGTGCGCGGGGGCCGGCTGCGCGTCGAGGCTCCGGCTCAGCAGATCGGACGTGGCTGCCCCTCTCCTCGTCGCCGGTGGATCGTCGCCGGCGGACGGACCGTATGCCGCCACGATCGTCCCGCATGAGCCGCCTGGGCCCAACGCCCCGGTAGGACGTCGTCCGTCGGCTCACCGACAGCTCGGAGACCGACAGCCTGTGGCCGTCCGGACGGCCGTCCGTCCGGACGGCCGTGACCGAGCGGAACGGGGCGTCCGGTATCGAATGCACGACTCGCGCCGCCCCGTGGCGCACGATGGGTCCGCGCCCGGCGCCCGGCAGGCGGCGGGCGGCGGCCGGCGGGCGGCGGACCGCGAGGCACCGACGCGAGGCACCGATCTGACGGCATACCGACCTGGGGAGGATTCGCGGCATGGCGGAGTACGTGTACCGGCCGGTCATCCATACGGCGATGGGGCTCTTCCGCGCGTTGCGCCTGCGGCTGGACGTACGCGGTGAGGAGAACATCCCGGCCGGTGGCGGGGCCATCGTGCTGATCAACCACGTCTCCTACCTGGACTTCGCGCTCGCCGGGGTTCCCTTCTGGCGCACCCGGCGGCGCATGGTCCGGTTCATGGCCAAGAAGCAGGTGTTCGACCACCGCGCCAGTGGGCCGCTGATGCGGGGGATGCACCACATCCCGGTCGACCGGGCGGCCGGGGCCGGCTCCCTGCTCACGGCGGTGCGCGCGCTGCGCGCGGGCGAACTCGTCGGGGTGTTCCCCGAGGCGACGATCAGCCCGAGCTACTGCCTGGCGCCGTTCAAGTCGGGCGCGGCCCGGATGGCCGTCGAGGCCGAGGTGCCCGTGATCCCCCTGGTGCTCTGGGGCAGCCAGCGGATCCTGACCAAGGACCGGCCCCGGAACCTGCGCGCGGCGGTCGGCACGCCGGTCTCGATCACGGTCGGCAAGCCCGTCCCGTACTCGGAGCTGCCGGACGCCCAGACCGGCACCGCGCTGCTGGAGCTGCGGATGGGTGAGCTGCTCGACGACGCGCAGCGCCGCTACCCGGCGCCCCCGCCGGGTGAGTCCCCCTGGTGGCTGCCCGCCCATCTCGGCGGATCGGCGCCCGAGCCTCCCGCCCGTCCCACCGGCTGACCCGCGGCCGGCTGCGGAACAATCGTGCCACGGCGGCCCGACAGCCCCGCGTGGACGGACCCGCGGCACGGAGCGGCACGGAGCGGAGGACAGACGTGAGCGACCCCGTGACCCGGCAGGTCACCGACGAGGTCAGTGACGAGCGGTTCGTGGACGGGCTGCCGAAGGTGGAGCTGCACGTCCACCTGGAGGGCTCGATGCTGCCGACGACCCTGCTGCGGCTCGCCCGCCGCCACGACGTCGACCACCTACCGACCGACCTGGACGCCCTGCGGGCCTACTACGCGTTCCGCGACTTCGACCACTTCATCGAGGTCTACCTGGCCGCCGTCCAGGTCCTGCGGGACGAGGAGGACTTCCGGCTGCTCGCCCGGGAGACCGCGCTCGGGCTGGCCGCGCAGCGGGTGCGCTACGCGGAGATCACCTTCACGCCGTTCCTGCACGTCCAGCGAGGGATCGACCCCGCGGTCGTGTTCGCCGGCGTGGAGGCGGGCCGGCTCGACGCCGAGCGCGAGGCCGGCATCCAGGTCCGCTGGATCACCGACATCCCCGGCCTGCCGGGGACGGACAACGTCGCCTCCGGCGAGCGCACCCTGGAGCTGGCCCTGGCCCATGGCGGCGAGGGTGTGATCGCGCTGGGCCTGGGCGGGCCCGAGGTCGGGGTGCCGCGGCCCCAGTTCGGCCCGGTCTTCACCGCGGCGCGGGACGCCGGCCTGCACCGCGTCCCGCACGCGGGCGAGACGACCGGGCCGCGGACCATCTGGGACTCGCTCGAACACCTGCACGCGGAGCGGATCGGGCACGGGACGAGCGCGCTGGCCGACCCGGCTCTGGTCGAGCATCTGCGCCGGCACCGCATCCCGTTGGAGGTCTCCCCCACCTCGAACCTGCGTACCGGGGCCGTGGCCAGCTACGCGGCGCACCCGCTGCCCGAGATGATCGCGCAGGGCCTCGAGGTGAACCTGAACAGCGACGACCCGCCCATGTTCAACACGACGCTGCGCGCGGAGTACCTGCACGCGCTGCGCTCGCTCGGGCTCTCCCGGCAGCAGGTGTTCGACGTGGCCGCCGCCGCGGTGGAGCACTCCTTCCTCCCGGCGGACGGCAAGCAGCGGCTGCGGGACGAGTTCACCGCGGCCGCGCCGGATCTCGGCGTCCGCCCCGCGGCCCCCGCCGGGAGCTGAGGCCCCCGGCCGGGCACCCGGCGATCCGGACAGGCGTTGCGGGAACGGGTGTCCCGCGTTTATGGGGTGGTCCCACGGGTACCGCAGCCGACGTCATTGGTGATCAGCCGATTCGTACGGAGGTCACGCCGTGTCGGCGCTGGGATGGATCCTGCTGGTCCTCGTCCTTGTAATCCTGGGCGTGGTCCTCTTCATGGCCCTCGGGGGTGCCCGGCTCGCCCCGGGTGGATCCGGGCGGGCGCTGCGCAGTCGCTTCGGGCCGGAGTACGACCGGGCGGTGGAACACAGCGGCGGGGATCGCCGGGCGGCCGAGCGCCGGCTCGCCGAGGTGGCCCGGCGGCGCGACGAGCTCGAGGTCCGGCCGCTCGACGAACCCGCCCGCACCGGGTACCTCACCCGTTGGGACGCCGTCCAGGCGCGGTTCGTCGCCGACCCCGCCGACTCCGCCCGCCAGGCGGACCTGCTCGTCACCGAGGTGATGCGGGCCCGGGGCTACCCGGAGGCGACCTTCGACGAGCGGGCCGATCTGATCGCCGCCGACCGCCCCGAGCTGGTCGCCCCCTACCGGGACGCGCACGCCCGCGCCGAGGCCATGGCCGGCGCGCCCGACACCGAGGAGCTGCGAACCGCCCTGGTGCAGCTGCGCGCGCTCTTCGGCTGGCTGGTGACCGGCGACACGGAGCCGCGTGACCAGGACACCCAGAGCTCCCCGGCCCTGGCCGGGCCCCCGCGGCAGCGCACCTGACAGCCCGGGTCGGCAAGGCAGGCGAGACTCCAAGGCAGGGAAGGACCCGCGATGAACACATCCGACGCGAACACATCCGACGCACGCGAGCCCGACAGCGGGTCGCCATCCGGCGGCCGAGCCATTGACGGCGGCCCGTCCGCCCGCTCCACGACGGACCTGACGGCCCAGCCGAACCGGGTGGACAGGACGGACGACCACGCGGTCCCGGTGGCTCCAGCACCGCTGGGCGCGACGCCGCCGCCCGACACGGCGGCGGAACCGGCGGACACCTCGGAGTACGCCCTCGTCGGCGACGAGCCGGGGTTCAGCACCACGGCGCGTGGTTCCGCGGAACCGCCGGTCGACTCCACAGTGCCACCGGGCGACTCCACGGTGCCGCCGGGCGCCGTTCCCGGGGAGCCGGCCGCGGACCGATCGACTTCGAGCGGCCCGACCGCCGCGGGCGCGGCCTCGTCCGACGAGCCGGAAGGCGACTGGCGGCAGGTCCTGATCGACTTCGTCGACCATCCCCGGCAGGCGGTCGAGAAGGCCGACCGGCTGGTGGACGAGGCGGTCCGGTCGCTGACCGACCGGATCAGCCGGGAACACTCGGGGCTGCGCTCCGCCTGGCACGACCATGGCGAGCCGTCGACCGAGGACCTGCGCAAGGCGCTGCGCGGTTACCGGGAGTTCTTCGAGAAGGTCCTGAGCACCCACTGACCCGCGGGCATCAGGGCGGAAACCGGGGGCGACCGGTCCCCGCACTGGTGCTCAGCCGGCAGGGGCGTTCGGCTCGCGGGGGCGTTCGGCGTCGATGCCGCGGGGCGCCCCGCGGGAGCGGCCGGCCAGGTCGAGCTCGCGCAGTCGCTCCTGCGCGGTCTGCTCCACCCGGCGCATGGTCGCCCGCAGGATCGGCGGCGTCATGATCGACGTCACGACCGCCACCAGGACGATCACGGTGTACGTCGCGGTGGACAGGACACCGAGGCGCAGGCCCGTGCCGGCCACGACGATCTCGATGACGCCGCGGGCGTTCAGGCCCGCGCCCAGCGAGAGTGCCTCCCAGTGGCCCAACCGGCTCGCGCGGGCACCGATGTAGGCACCGACGAACTTGCCCAGGATCGCCAGTCCGAGGATCACGACGGCGGCGAGCGCAACCTCCGGCCGGGTCAGCGCGGTCAGGTCGACGCGCAGCCCGGCGGACGCGAAGAAGATCGGCGCGAGCACACCCATGACCATGAGGCGCAGCGGCTCGAGCCGTGAGATGTCCAGGGTCGGCGTGGACCCGAGCAGGATGCCGGCGACGAACGCGCCGAGGATCGCCTCCAGTTTGAGGGCGTGCGTTCCGGCCGCCGCGGCGAGGACGAAGACGACCACCACCGCGATACCGGAACTACCGGTACCACCGGCGCCGGCCGGGTCAGCCGCTCCGGCCGAATCAGCGGACGGCCGGCCGAGGCCGCCGACGGCGACCGCCAGCCGGGCGAGCGGGCGGCCGACGACGAACGCCGCGGTCACGACACCGATCACACTGAGCACCGGCCACGCGATGTCGCCGCCGCGTACCCCCGTAGTCGCCATCGCGGAAACCACCGACAGTAACGACCAGCCGACCACGTCGTCGACCGTCGCGGCGGCGAGGATGAGCTGGCCGACGTTGCGGTGCAGCAGCCGCATGTCGTGCAGGATCTTGGCAGCGACGGGGATCGCGCTGACCCCCATCGACACCCCGAGGAACAGCGCGAACTCCCCACGGTCGGCGCCGTCCGCCAGCAGTGACTCCGGCAGGAGCAGGCCCGCGCCGATCCCGAGCCCGACCGGGAGGACGAGGCCGGCGATGCTGATCCGCGCGGCGGTGGCTCCCCGCCGGCGGACCATCCGCATGTCCATCTCGACGCCGGTGAGGCCGACCAGGAGGATCACCCCGATCTGCCCCAGCGCGTCGAGCAGGTGCATCTGGTCCGGATCGGCGGGCAGCAGCCAGCCCGAGAAGTCGGACGCGACCGCCCCCAGCAGCGACGGGCCGACCAACACGCCCGCGAGCAGCTCGCCGACCACGGAGGGCAGCCCGAGCCGGAGGGCGAGCCGGCCGAGCCCCAACGCGAGGCACAACAGGACCGTCACCTGAAGCAGAAAGACGAGCAGTGAATGATGGGACAACGAGGCTACCGGGGCCGCCGTCACGAATGACGTCTCCGTCGCGTTCACTGCGCCCGCCCCCACCGCCACGTAGTCGTTTCAGCTCGCCGCCCACCCGGTGATTCAGGTGCGATGAGATTAGCGCCCGGCCGAAGATCGCGGGCCCGACCGACAGGAATCGGGACCTCTGGAAAGGCCGCGGTGGCTTCTGGTTCGGGCCGACCGCCTCAGCCCGCCGGAACCCGATCGGGCGACGCGTCGACCTCCGGCCCGGCGGGCCCACCGGCCCGCGGCGAAGCGGCCGCTGGTGCGACAGCCACGGCGGCTACGGCGGCACTCCCGCCGTAGCGGGCGATGAGCCGCGCGCGGTGCGCGGGGGCGAGATTGGCCCGGGTCACGTCACCGCCGTAGTGCGCGGCGACCCGCGGATCCATCACGCGGAACCAGAACCGGGGGAACAGCGACGCGACGATCATCGAGCCGTAGCCGGCGGGAAGCTGCGGAGCGGCGGCGAAGGAACGCAGCGACTGGTAGCGCATGGTGGGATACGCGTGATGGTCGCTGTGTCGCGGCAGGTGGTAAAGCGCGAGATTGCTGATGACGTCGTCGCTGTTCCAGCTGTGCCGCGGGTCGACCTTCTCGTACCGGCCGGCCGCGGTCCGCTCCCGCGCCAGCCCGTAGTGCTCGATGTAGTTGACCGACTCCAGCAGCGAGAAACCCACGACCGCCTGCAACGCGAGGAAGGCGAGCACCGCCGGGCCGAACACCGCCGCGAGAATGCCGAAGAGCACCACCGTGTAACACCAGGAGGACAGCACCTCGTTACGCGGTGACCAGGGCGAACGACCGCGCAGCCGCAGCCGGGCCGCCTCGAGCGCCCAGGCCGACCGCAGGCTGCCAACGACCGTGCGCGGCCAGAACCGCCAGAAGCTCTCCCCCATCCGGGCGCTGGCCGGATCCCGCGGCGTCGCGACGTGGACGTGATGGCCCCGGTTGTGCTCCACGTAGAAGTGCCCGTAGGCGGCGGGCGCCAGCATCGCCTTCGAGAGCCGGCGCTCGACCCGGGCCCGTTTGTGGCCCAGCTCGTGCGCGGTGTTGATGCCGATCCCGGTGACGGTGCCGAGCGCGAGGACGACCGCGACCCGCTCGACCACCGACAGGTCGCCGCGCGTCCACGCCCAGCAGCCCATGACCAGCGCGACCCCGGCGAGCGGCAGGTAGAGGTAGGTGCACCAGCGGTAGTAGCGGTCGGCGTCCAGCGCCGCGCGGGTTCCCTCCGGGGCGCCGACCGGGTCCTTCGGTGTCGTCGCGTCGAGCACGGGCAGCAGCAGGAAGACGAAGGCGGGGGTGAGCCACCAGGGCAGACCTGACCCGGTGCGGTGCCAGAGCCCGAACGAGACGATCGGCAGCAACGGCGGCAGCAGCGCCGTCAGCCACATGTAACGCTTGCCGTCGCGCCAGGCCACCCCGCCCGGGCCGACGAGCACCGGCGCCGTCATCTGCCACCCTCCCAGCCCGCCGGGCCCACCCGCCCGGAACCCGGTCTCATCCGCCCGAGCAGTGTCACATCCACCACCGACAGGAACAATCGCCCCAGGTGGGGGCGCTCGGTGGCAACCGGCGGCGCACCGACCGGTCCCGCCGGGACGCCCCGGCGATGCACACTGGCACCGTGAGGCCGCAGAGCGAACCGCCGTCCAGCCCGATGACCGGACCGCCGGCCGCGCCGGCCGTGGCAGCCGCGCCGGCCGTGGCGCGGCACGGGTCGATGACCGACGCCCCGCCGTGGATCGGTGGTGTCACCATCGGCACGCTGTTCCTCTCGGCGGCCGTCCTCATCACCTACACGCTCCTCCCACTGCCCGGGCAGGAGTCCCTCGGTGATCTGAACTACCTCGTCGCCGGGCTGCTGTTCGCCGGCCACATCACCTTCACCCGCCTCTACCGCACCCGACTGGCCCGCCCGGCCACCGCGAGCTCGCCACGACGGCCGGGGCACGACCCGGACGGAGCGGACCCACCGGCCAAGCCAAGCCGACCGGAGCCCTCCGACGCCCCGGCCGAGTGACGCAGGCGACGCGGGCGAGGCGATTCGGCCGGTCTCCGGGCTGAGACGATGCGTCGGTGTCCGCCCTGGTCGTCGTACTTGTCGGCCTTGCCGCCGGGGTGGTGGCGCAGCGCTCGTTCCAGCTCCCCGACGATGCCCCGCGGGCGCTCAACATCTGGCTGCTCGACGTCGCCCTGCCCGCGCTGACCCTGCGCACGCTGCACGGCGTGGAGATCCCGTCGAACGTCGCGGTCGTCGTGGCCGCCCCGTACCTCCTGTTCGCCGTCACCGTGCTGATCTACCTGGCGGCGGCCCGGCTGATGCGGCTGCCGCGGGAGGTCGTGGTCGCGCTGATCGCCGTGACCGCGGTGGCGAACACCTCGTTCGTCGGCATCCCGATGGTCACGGCGTTCTTCGGCGAGCGGTGGGTCCCCGTCGCGCTGCTCGTCGACCAGCTCGGATCCGCCCTGCTGCTGAACACCGTCGTGCTGGTGCTGGTGACAGCCACCGCGGGTGCCGCGTCGACGCCGCTGGCGGTGGCCCGCACGGCGTTGGCGCGCCCCGCGCTCATCGCCCTGGTGCTGGCGCTGGCACTGCGCCCGGTGGGCTTCCCCGCCTGGCTGGACGAGGCCCTCGCCGCCCTCGGGGCCACGCTGACCCCGCTGGCCCTGTTCTCGGTGGGCCTGCAGCTGCGGCTGCCGGCCGTCCGGCGGTGGCGGGGTGAGCTGACCCTGGGACTGGTGGTGAAGCTGGTCGTCGCGCCGGCGGTGGTCCTCGGCTGCTACGCGCTCGCGGGCGCGCTCACCGGCTCGGGTGTCCGCACCGATCCGAACGTCGGGGTGGCCCTGTTCGAGGCCGCCATGCCGCCGATGGTCGCCGGGGCGATCATCGCCAACCGGCACGGCCTGGCCTCACCGCTGCCGAGCCTGCTCGTCGGGGTGGGCGCTCCACTGTCGGTACTCACCCTCGCGGTCTGGTCCCTTCCGCTGCACCAGTGACCGCCGGATCGTCGCGGGCAACTACAAGGGCGTCCTATAGTTGGATTGGAAGAATAATCCAGAGGTCGCAGCCGCCGCGCGGGCCGACGAGACTCGTCCACGGACGGTGGTCCGCCGGGTGGGCGCGCCGCGCGCGACGTCCGGCCCGAGCAGCACGAGAACGGAGGCGGCCACGTGGCCGAGACCCAGGCGGAGCAGGTACAGACCGCGAGCAAGATCCCGACGGCCGGCGAGATCCGGCGGATCGGCGTCGTCGGCTGCGGTCTGATGGGCTCCGGCATCGCCGAGGCGTGCGCCCGGGCCGGGCTGGACGTCCTGGTCCGGGAGGTCGACGCCGGCGCGGTCGAGGCCGGCCGCCGCCGGATCACCGCCTCGCTGGACCGCGGCGCCCGCAGCGGCAAGATCCAGGAGGCCGACCGGGACGCCGCGCTGGGCCGGCTGTCGTTCACCACCGACCTCGGCGACTTCGGTGACCGCCAGTTCACCGTCGAGGCCATCGCCGAGAACGAGCAGCTCAAGACCGAGATCTTCGCCGCGCTCGACAAGGTCGTCGCCGACGACTCCGCGATCTTCGCCTCGAACACGTCGTCCATTCCGATCATGAAGCTGGGGATGGCCACCAACCGGCCGGACCAGGTGCTCGGCGTGCACTTCTTCAACCCGGTGCCGGTGATGCGGCTGGTGGAGCTCGTCCCGTCGCTGCTCACCGCGGAGGGGACCCTCGCCCGCGCCCAGGAGTTCGTGACCACCGCGCTGCACAAGGAGGTCATCCGCTCGCAGGACCGCGCCGGCTTCGTGGTGAACGCGCTGCTGGTGCCCTACCTGCTCTCGGCCATCCGGATGCAGGAGTCCGGCTTCGCCTCCGCGGAGGACATCGACCTCGGCATGGTGCTCGGCTGCGCCCACCCGATGGGGCCGCTGCGGCTGATCGACCTGATCGGGCTCGACACCGTGAAGGCCGTCGCCGAGTCGATGTACGAGGAGTTCAAGGAGCCGCTGTACTCGCCGCCGCCGCTGCTGATGCGCATGGTGGACGCCGGCCTGCTCGGGAAGAAGAGCGGACGCGGCTTCCACAGCTACGCCTGACCCACCCTGACCATCGCCAGGACCAGCTAGGACGAGGACGGCACGGACGTGGACCCGAACTTCGACACCTACCGGCTCACCGACACCCACGTCGCCGTGCGCGAGGCGGTACGCGATCTCGCCGACAAGGAGATCGCCCCGTTCGCCGCCGACGCCGACGAGAACGAGCGCTATCCCGTCGAGGCCCACAACGCGTTGGTCCGCTCCGGGTTCAGCGCCGTGCACATTCCGGAGAGCTACGGCGGCCAGGGCGCCGACTCGGTGACGACCTGCATCGTCATCGAGGAGGTCGCCCGGGCCTGTGCCTCCTCGTCTCTCATTCCGGCGGTCAACAAGCTCGGCACCATGCCGATCCTGCTGTCCGGCTCGGAGGACCTGAAGAAGCTCGTCCTGCCCTCGATCGCCAGCGGGGAGGCCACCGCCTCCTACGCGCTCTCGGAGCGGGAGGCCGGCTCGGACACCGCCTCCATGCGCACCCGGGCGCAGCTCGACGGCGACCACTGGGTCCTCAACGGCACCAAGACCTGGATCACCAACGCCGGCGAGTCCCTCTGGTACACCGTCATGGCGGTGACCGACCCGAACGCCGCGAAGCCGGCCAACGGCATCTCGGCGTTCGTCGTCCGGGCCGACGACCCGGGCTTCGAGGTCGGCTCCAAGGAGCGCAAGCTCGGGATCAAGGGCTCCCCCACCCGGGAGATCCACTTCGTCAACTGCACGATCCCGGCCGACCGGATCATCGGCGAGCCCGGCACCGGCCTGCGCACCGCGCTGGCCACCCTCGACCACACCCGGCCCACGATCGGCGCCCAGGCCGTCGGCATCGCCCAGGGCGCGCTGGACGCGGCGATCGACTACGTCCGCGAGCGGCGCCAGTTCGGCCGGGCGATCGCCGACAACCAGGCCGTCCAGTTCATGCTCGCCGACATGGCGATGAAGATCGAGGCCGCCCGGCACATGGTGTACGTGGCGGCGGCCCGCGCCGAGCGCGGCGAGCCGAACCTCGGCTTCATCACCGCCGCCGCGAAGTGCTTCGCCTCGGACGTCGCCATGGAGGTGACCACCGACGCCGTCCAGCTCTTCGGCGGCGCCGGCTACACCCGCGACTTCCCGGTCGAGCGGATGATGCGCGACGCCAAAATCACGCAGATCTACGAAGGCACCAATCAGATCCAGCGCGTCGTCATGTCCCGCGCCCTGCTCAAGGGCTAGCGAACTCGCGTTTCCCCTGGCAACAGTCATGATCCGAGCGATCTGTCGATCGACGAGGCGCCACCGGCCGGCCGGTGGCGCCTCGTCGCTCTTCCGCTGGATCCAGACAGCTTCCATCCCGCCGAAATTCGGCAGGTCTTCCTAACCCGCTATACAACCGGAACGGGTGCGGGAGTCACCGGTGCCGGAGGCGTGACCGACAGCGGGGTGGTGACCACGGGGGGCTGCTCCGACTCCTGAGTCCCCACCCACGGGTACTTGTGATCGTGGTGCTTCGAGTTGAACCAGAGCACCCTCTCGAGAGTAATCCTGATCTTCTTCTTCACCAGATCCTTGTAGTGGCGGTCGTAGCCACCGACCGGCCGGTAGGCGACGGAGGCCGCGTCTGCCGCGTCGTCCTCGCCATCCACGTAACCATCTGACTCGTCGCCGTAGGACTCGTCGCCGTAGGACTCGTCGCCATAGGACTCGTCGCCGGAGTAGGGCTTCTCCTTCTCCTTGTGGTGCTTCTTGTCCTTGCCGTCGTACCAGACGACCCGCTCGTAGCTGACGGCGTCCTTACGCTTCG
>NZ_KB891212.1:0-15014 GCF_000373365.1 Parafrankia discariae | reverse complement strand
GTCGTCGGACTCACTGCCGGAGTAGGGCTTCTCCTTCTCCTTGTGGTGCTTCTTGTCCTTGCCGTCGTACCAGACGACCCGCTCATAGGAAAGAGACTTGCTCTCCTTCTTTACCTCCGGACCTCCGCCCGGAACCAGGGCCTGTGCCGAGGTGGCGCCCGCACCCAGGGTAACGGCAACGGAAACGAGGCCCGATGTGGCCAGAATGGCCGTGCGGCGCCCTATTTTACTTGTCATCTTCTACCTTTCGGAACGATCTCTTTCCGCAGTTCTACGGTCGACAACCTAGCGGCCAGACCTCCATACAGCCGCAGCGCAAAACAGGCGTGTTGCCGGCGACTTCTCGGCACCCAATCCGACACACCTCAGCGAATGCGAGAATTCCTCGAACCGACTTCCCGATTCGGTTCGGCACTCCGTTTTAAGTGCCCGGCCGAATAGCTTTCAATCCCCGCAACCGCCGACAGGCCACCGTCGGTGACTCAATCTTCCCGGCACGACCGCAGCAGGTTTCGCATATGGCAGCGCCTGGATTAATAGGCGGAAATCTCTTTTCGCAGGCAGCACATCCTGGGGTCCGCAGCCGGAGTCCGTGTCCTCATATTCGTGCGCCGCGGCACGGCACCGAGGAAAGCCGGAATTCAGAAGAAGACCGGACCGGCGCTACCACGTCGGGTGTCAGCGAGACGGTCCCGCGGCTCCCACTCCGACGACGGCCGAGATGTACGCGTCGTGCTTCAGTGTGCGGACTTCCTGGACGTTGCCGGGGCTGGTGTACGTGTGGCCCTCGTACCCGACACCCCTCATGTCCTCCTGCGGCTGCCGGGCCGGAACCTCGCGCGATGGCCGGTAGCTCGCCTCCGCTCGGGACACCGTCACCAGACAGGATGGGCGGCACCAGCCGCATAGTCGTTCAGCTTCCGGCGAGGCGGCGTTGCAGCTCGATGTGGCGAAACTGGTGGACCGCGCCGGCTCGGCCGCCCCGGTCGTCGACCTGGTGCCGGAGGGGTCTTTGGCGCGTCACGGGCGTTGTGCCCGGTGGACCGGTAAAGTCCACCGGTGCTGATCATTGGGGTTGAGCTGCCGTGATGGGGCAGACGCACGTGTTGAGCGGCGCGGTGGTCTGGTTGGCGGCCGTGCCCGTCCTGTCGCGGGAGGAGTGGCTGGGGTCGTACGCGATGTCGCTGTCGTCCCACCAGGTGATCGCCGGTGCGGTGGTGGCCGCCGGCGCCGGGCTGCTGCCCGACATCGACCATCCCTCGGGCCGGATCGCGAACACCCTCGGGCCCGTCACCAAGACCTTGTGCCGGTGGGTGAGCCGGGCCTCCGGCGGGCACCGGCACGCCACCCACTCCCTGCTGTTCGCGGCCGCCATGGGCGCTGTCATGGGACTGCTGGCCGCCTATTTCCGGTACGGCTGGTGGGCGGCGCTGTTCATCCTCGTCGGGTTCGGGCTGCGCGGGCTCGGCCTGGATTTCAAGGGCCACGGGTTCTGGTCGGGGCTGAAGGACTGCCTGGCGGCCGGGGCCGCCGTCTACCTCATGCACGGCCTCGACATGAGCTTCGCCGGCTACGCGGTCGCCCTCGGCTGCCTCGCCCACCTGCTCGGGGACTGTCTGACCCCCAGGGGCTGCCTCCTGCTCTGGCCGGTGAACTGGCGGATGGAGACGGTCCTGGTGCCGAGAACGGACGGCCGGGTCGAGCGCCTGGTGGTGGTTCCGCTACTCACCTGCGCGGCCGTCGTCCTGACGGCCCGGGTCCTGATCGGCGATCATCCGATCAGCTGGCTCAGCTGACCCACCCACGGCCGGATCCCGCGAGGGGCGCGGGGCTACGCCGTCCCGGACGCGCGCCGAAGCGCCAGCCGGACGAGCCCGGCGAACTGCGCCGGCGCCGTGCGATGCGCGAAGTGGTCACCGGGAAAGGTCACGAGCTCGACGTCACGCACCACCGCGCTCAGGTGCCGTTGCATCACGGTCACGGGGAAGCTCTCGCTGAAGCCGTACACGACGGGAACCTTCAGCGCGGCGATGTCGTACGGCGGGGTCGGCGCCCGGGTCGACCGTTCCTCCGTGACGAACGCGCGGGCCTGCGGCCGGAGCCGCAGCCGCGCCTCGACGCTCATCGCCTCGTATCTCGCCCCCAGCATCAGGCGCAGGCCCGCGTCCTCGGGGTCCTCGCTCCACAGCATCTGCCGCATGCGCCGGTCGTCCCACCCCGGCACCCACGCCATCACCGTCTCGTAGAGCACCACGGCCGCGACGCTCTCCGGCGCCCGCACCGCGGCCCCGGCGGCGATGACCCCGCCGAAGGAATGGCCGACGACGACGGCGCGGCGGCCGTCCAGAACCGCGACGAGATCCTCGATGTGGCCGTTCACATCCACCGGCGCGCCGGTGACGTTCGTCGACTTCCCGTAACCACGGCGGTCGTACCAGCGCATCCGGCACTGCGACGCGAGCAGGCCGACCACCCGGGAGAACGAGCGCCCGCTGTCGAGCACACCGTGCACGAACACCACGAGCGCGTCGCCCTCGCCAGCCTCCGTCACGGCCAGGTCCATGGTCAGAACAGTAGTAGGCCGGGTGCCCACGCGGCGGCGGTGCACCCGCAGGTGCGCCGCCGGCCAGGAACATCCCGGCCGGCCGCCAGGCCGGACGCACCGGCCCGTCGGAACGGCCGGCTACCGTGAGTGCCGTGAACCTGGACGAAGCTGAATGCCGCGTCCGCTTCTCAGCGGCCCGGGTCGCCCGCCTGGCGACGGCCGACGTCGTGGGCCAGCCGCATCTGGTGCCGGTGACGTTCGCCCTGGACGACGATCAGGTCGCCATCGCCGTCGATCACAAGCCGAAACGCTCGACGGCCCTGCGACGACTGGCGAACATCGCCGCCAACCCGCGGGTCAGCCTCCTCGTGGACGAGTACACGGACGACTGGAACGGCCTGTGGTGGGTTCGGGCGGATGGCCACGCCCAGGTCACCGCGGACGGGAAAGATGACAGGGAGGACGGGGAGAACGAGACGGAGCGCGCGTCGGCGATTCGCCGCCTGGCGGCGAAGTACGACCAGTATCGGGCCGTCACTCCGAGCGGACCGGTAATCCTCGTCCGGATCGAGAAATGGCGAGGTTGGGCGTACTAGTCTTCGATCGCGATACCCGAGTTTTTCCTCGGGTTATCACCTCGAATCCTCTGGACACCAACAGGAACCAGCCGACACCAGAGCAGGCAGCCTTTTATAAAACACGCGACATGACGAACACACAAACAAGACAAACGCATGGCGGAATGCCGTCGCCGCTCTCGGCGACCATCGGGTCAGGAGGGGAGGCCGGCGGCGTCCTGCAACGGAAGCAGAACGAGGTGCGGGTCCACCGCGGTGGGCGTGAAACCGAAGTGGCGGTAGAACGACCGCCCGCCCGACGTGATCGCGTGCGCGCCCAGCAGTGAGGTCCCGACCATCCGGCGGACCGTCAGCGCGCGCATGGTCGCGTCCCGCACGAGCCGGGCGCCGACGCCTCGGCCCTGGTAGCGGACGTCCACGGCGAGGCGGCCGACGAGCATCATCGGCACCGGGTCGGCGGGGCGGCGGGCCCGCCAGCGCGACGGCGTGCCGGCCCGCTCGGCCGCCGCGGTCGCCAGGCAGTAGTAGCCGGCCACGGTGGTCCCGTCGAGCACCACGAACGTGCTGGTGATTCGTTCCCGCTGGTGGTCCTTCGCGTGGTGGCGCAGCCAGCTGTCCAGGCCGGGATCACCGGAGCCGAACGCAACCGTGTCGTGCTCCTCCACCAGGGCCGACGGCTTAGTGAACGGCACAGGCCACATCCTTCCAGGCGTGGTCGGTCTCATCGTGGTCGGTCTCATCGTGCGCGGTGAGACGTGACAGGCGCGACATGACAGGCGTGACATGACAGGTTCGGAGTGCGGCGCGGGCCGCCCTACTCCTGGCCCGGCTCCTCGTCGAGCAGCTTGCGCAGCCGCGGGTTGTCGGTGGGCGGGGCCTCCAGCATCGCCTCCAGCTCGCCCCAGGCCGCGTCGGAGACCCGGAACAGCCGCCGGTCGGCCAGCACCTCGCGGGCATAGCGCCGCACGCTCTCGACCGCGAACAGCTCGAGGCTGAGGCCCTCGGCGTCCGCGGCGGAGCGGATGATCTCGGCGTCGTCGGCGGGCAGGCCGAACGTGATTCTCTCGTCCCCGGCGGAGGTCATGCTGGCAGTTTGCCGCTCCGCTCGACGACATGCGACGCCGGGTTCCACGGCGCTCGTCACACATCCGGACAGCCGGGGGGTGACGGTGAACGCTCCGGCCACGGAACAGGTTCGGAACGGCGTGCCCCGGGGCATCCCCCTACAGATCATCTCCACGCGATCAACCCGACGAAGGAGCAGTGAGAACCACGATGACCGACCACCCGACAGCGAGACGTCGATGAGTGACAGCGTGGGGACCGGTCTGATCGTCGTGCTCGGGGTGATCGCCGCGGTCGGGTTGGTGCTGGTCGTCGGCGTCTTCTACCTGCTGCGCCGGTACCGGGTGCCGATCCACGGTGTCGCCGCGACGATCGCCAGCCTGCTGTACGTGATCTCTCCAGTGGACGCCGTCCCCGAGATCCCGCTGGGCCCGGTCGGCCTCGTCGACGACGCCGCGGTGATCCTCGGCGCGCTGTTCTACGTCCGCAGGCTCGTCGAGGCCCGCCGGACGGGACCGCTGGAGCTCGACGCCCGCGGCCGAGGCCGGGGCCGCCGGTCACCGTCGAAGTGAGTTGTCCCAGCCTCGCCATGTGCCGGTAGGGCAACGCGCTTCGATCCGTTCGAGCTGAATGCGGGTGGCTGGCCGCCCGGAGGACGCGGGTTGCTCCCCCGGACGGGCCAGGCCCGCTCTCAGCCCGGGATCCGACCGGTCCGGTCGGATCCCCCGGGCACCAGCTCAGATCAGTGAGCGCAGGACGTACAGCAGGATCCCGCCGTGGCGGTAGTACTCCGCCTCGCCGGGGGTGTCGATGCGCACGACGGCCTCGAACGAGGTGTCCCCCGCCTGGACGGTGATCGTCGGGGTCTTCTCGTCGACGTCGGCCAGCCCGGTGATGGTGAAGGTCTCCTCACCGGTGAGCCCGAGCGACTCCGCCGACTCGCCGACGGGGAACTGCAGCGGCAGCACACCCATGCCGATCAGGTTCGACCGGTGGATCCGCTCGTAGGACTCGGCGATGACGGCCCGCACGCCCAGCAGCGCGGTGCCCTTGGCCGCCCAGTCACGTGACGAGCCCGAGCCGTACTCCTTGCCCGCGAGCACGACCAGCGGCACGCCCTCGGCGGCGTACTTCTGCGCCGCGTCGTAGATCGCGACCTGCTCGCCGTCGGGCAGGTGGCGGGTGACGCCGCCCTCCACCCCGGGCACCAGCTTGTTGCGCAGCCGGATGTTGGCGAAGGTCCCGCGGATCATCACCTCGTGGTTGCCGCGGCGGGAACCGTAGGAGTTGAAGTCGCCCGGGGCGACCCCGTTCTCGGTGAGGTAGCGCCCGGCCGGCGAGTCCTTCTTGATGGAGCTGGCCGGCGAGATGTGGTCGGTGGTCACCGAGTCGCCCAGGTAGGCCAGTACCCGGGCGCCGTTGATGTCGGTACGCGCGGTCGGCTTGGCCGCCATCCCGTCGAAGTACGGGGGGCGGCGGACGTAGGTCGAGTCCTCGACCCAGCCGAAGGTCTGCGACACCGCGCCGCCGTCGCCGACGGGCAGCGCCTGCCAGCGCTGGTCGCCGGAGAGGTCGGCGTAGCGGTCCGCGAACATCTCGGAGGTGATCGCGTCACCGACGACCTGGGCGACCTCGGTCTCGCTCGGCCAGATGTCCCGCAGGTAGACCGGCTCGCCGGCGGTGTCGGTGCCCAGCGGGTCGGTGTCGAGGTTGATGTCCATCGTGCCGGCCAGCGCGTAGGCGACGACCAGCGGCGGGGACGCCAGGTAGTTCATCTTGATGTCGGGGTTGATCCGGCCCTCGAAGTTCCGGTTCCCGGACAGCACGCTGACGACCGCGAGGTCCGCGTCGTTGATCGCCGCGGAGACCTCGGGCTCCAGCGGGCCGGAGTTGCCGATGCAGGTGGTGCAGCCGTAACCGACCAGGTTGAAGCCGACCTTGTCCAGGTAGGGGATGAGCCCGGCGCGCTCGTAGTAGTCCATGACCACCTTGGAGCCGGGAGCCAGCGTGGTCTTCACCCACGGCTTGCGGGTCAGTCCCTTCTCGACCGCGTTGCGGGCGAGCAGCGCGGCACCGACCATGACCTGCGGGTTGGACGTGTTGGTGCAGGACGTGATCGCCGCGACGGCGACCGCGCCGTGGTCGATCTCGCAGGTCGTGCCGTCGGCCAGGGTCAGCTTCGTCGGGCTGGACGGGCGGCCGGCGACGTCGCCGGAGACCGCGTTCACCGAGACCGGAGCGTCGGAGGGCTTGTCCGCGAACGCCGCGGCCGGGTCGGAGGCGGGGAAGGACTCCGCGTCGGCCTCGTCCGCGCCGCCGTTGGCCAGCGTGACCGGCTGGGCGTAGTTGGCGAGCGCGGTGCGGAACGCCTTCTTCGCGTTCGACAGGAGCACCCGGTCCTGCGGGCGCTTGGGGCCGGCCAGCGACGGGACGACGGTGGACAGGTCGAGCTCGAGGGTGGTGGTGTACTTGGCCTCGTGGCTCGGGTCGTGCCAGAGGCCCTGCTCCTTGGCGTAGGCCTCGACGAGCGCGACGAGCTCGGCGGGGCGGCCGGTGAGTCGCAGGTAGGACAGGGTCTCGGCGTCGATCGGGAAGATCGCGCAGGTGGAGCCGTACTCGGGGCTCATGTTGCCGATCGTCGCCCGGTTCGCCAGCGGGACGTTCGCGACGCCCTCGCCGTAGAACTCGACGAAGCGGCCGACCACGCCGTGCTTGCGCAGTTGCTCGGTGATGGTCAGCACCATGTCGGTGGCGGTCGTGCCCGCGGGCAGCTCACCGGTGAGCTTGAAGCCGACGACCGTCGGGATCAGCATGCTGACCGGCTGGCCGAGCATGGCGGCCTCGGCCTCGATACCACCGACGCCCCAGCCGAGCACCCCGAGGCCGTTGATCATCGTGGTGTGGCTGTCCGTCCCGACGAGGGTGTCGGGGTAGGCCAGGGTGCCCTCGGCGGTCTCCTTGGTGAAGACCACGCGGGCGAGGTGCTCGACGTTGACCTGGTGCACGATGCCGGTGTTCGGCGGCACCACGGTGAAGTTGTCGAACGCCGCCTGGCCCCAGCGCAGGAACTGGTACCGCTCGCGGTTGCGCTCGAACTCCAGCGTCGCGTTCAGCTCGAACGCGTCCGGCCGGCCGAAGTGGTCGGCGATGATCGAGTGGTCGATGACCATTTCGGCCGGGGCGAGCGGGTTGATCTTCGCGGAGTCCCCACCGAGGGCGACCATCGCCTCGCGCATGGCGGCGAGGTCGACGACACAGGGAACGCCGGTGAAGTCCTGCATGATGACCCGGGCCGGGGTGAACTGGATCTCCTGACTCGGCTCCGCCGCCGGGTCCCAGTCGGCCAGCGCGCGTACGTGGTCGGCGGTGATGTTCGCGCCGTCCTCGGTACGCAGCAGGTTCTCGAGCAGAACACGGAGGCTGTACGGCAGGCGGTCGGCCCCGGGCACCGCGTCCAACCGCCTGATCGTGTAGGTGCGATCACCTACCGCGAGTCTGCCGGTGCTGCCGAAGCTGTCCATGGCCTTCGTCTCCTCCTCGTCGCCTCGCCCGCTCCTCGTCCGCGGGGAGGTCCGACACCAGCAGCGATCACATGCGGATACGGTCGACCGGGCTCGCCGCGGTTCGGCCGACTCGCCCCATCCTGGCACTTCCAGGAACGACAGACGCTGCCAGCGTCGTCGATCACGTCACCGCCGACCCGCGCGCCCGCGGCCGCGTTCCCCACCGGGGCCCGGCCGGACCATCGAAGGTCACCAGTTACTTAGCATCGCTAACTATATCAACCGGCCGCACCTGGGGCGCGATGTCGCGGCGCACGGCACGAGCCGGGCCGGCGCGCACACCGGCGCCCGGGCCAACGACGGTCCGGACGCCCCGCCACCGGAGGTGGGTATGGGATGTCCCACCCGTCCAGGCCTCCACCTTGGCGGGACCTTCGACCCGTGTTCCCGGGCCGGCGTACTCGGGCCGCTGTTCTCAGGTCTCGGGCCGCTGTCCTCAGGCCGGTCCGGTCGGCTCCGCCTCGGACCAGACGGCCGCGATGTCGCGCAGCCAGTCCTCCATCGTGAACGGTGAGCGCCGCAGTCGGCGCATGGCCTCCCGCCGCTCGTCCATCGTGGGCGGCACGACGGCCAGGTCGGCCGCGGTGGCGGCCCAGATCTCGTTCGGCGTGCTCAGCGGCAGCATGGTGATGCCCGGCAGCACCCGCGCGATCTCGGCGACGCCGGGCAGATCCGATGACAGCACCGGGGTGCCGACGGCGCAGGCCTCGAGCACCACGCCGGGCAGGCCCTCCCGCTCCGAGGTCACCAGCAGCAGACTCGACTTCACCAGCAGCTTGGGGATGTCATGCCGCTCCCCGGTCACCTCGATGTGGTCCGAGACCCCGAGCCGGCGGGCCAGCTCGAGCAGGTGGTCGGTCTCGTCCGCGCCGCGCTGCCCGACGAGCCGGAGCCGGACGTCGAGCCCGCGCGCCCGCATCGCCGCGACGATCTCGATCGCCCGCGGGCGGTTCTTGCCCGGGTCGGGCGTGGCCACGTGCAGGACGGTCACCGGCTCGGCGACGACCTCACCGAACTCGTCCAGTTCGTGGACGTCCGGGCGGGGCCGCTCGCCGGCGATGGCGACCCCGTAGGCCTCGAGCTCGATGCCCTCGTAGATCACCCGGCAGCGCGAGTCCAGCCGCCAGTTGTCCCGCCACATCCGGCGCATGACGGCCTCGCTGCTGCCGACCAGGTCCGTCGCGAACGCGTCGAGCAGCGCCCGGTCCACCAGCCGGGCGGCCCGGCCGCGCACGGAGTCCTGCGGGAGCCGGTCCGCGGGGCCGGTGAAGTGCGCGACCCGCCGCGGTACGCCGGCGAGGCGGGCGACCGCGAGCACCACGCCGGACAGCGAGCCCAGGCTGGAGTGGACGACATCCGGGCGCACCCGGCGGAGCAGCCGGTGGAAGGCGAACGGGAAGCGGACGTCGGCCGGGCAGCGGAAGGACTCGCCGCCCAGGGCGCGCACCTCGCCGTCCAACGCGCCGGAGGCGTCGCCGGTGACACAGAACAGCAGGCGGAACTCCGCCGGGTCCAGTCTGCGCAGCAGGCTGAGCGCGCGCGGCGCGACACCCGCGCCGTCCATCGACCCGAGCACCTCGAGCACCGTCACCGGCTGGTCGCGGCCGGCGGTGGCCGTGGCGGGCGGCGGGCTGCCGTCGACCCGCGGCTGTTCCCCCTGGCCCCCCTGGCCCGCGGGACCGCCGCCGCGTGCCGCGCCGGTGGGTTCCGCACCGGCCTGACCGTCACTCCTCGCGGCGTGGCTCGTCGCGCCCATGTGGTTAGGTTGCCTCCGTCGTGGTCGTCGTTCGGCTCGTTCTGCGCGCACTGCCCCTGTGGGCACCGTCTCTGTGGGCACCGCCCCTGTGCGCACCGCCGTGGATCGGCCGGCCCGATCAACCTTCGCAAACTTACAGGCATCTTTCGACTACGTAGGGCAACAACACTCGAGCATCGGAACGATGAACGGGCGGGGCGCCGACCTGCGACGCCCCGCCCGGACCCTGCTCGACGAGCACCGGTCACCCGGCGCCGATCGCCGACCACCGATCGTCCGGCCCCGACCAGTCAGCGCTGGTCAAGCACCGGCGGTGGATCACAGCAGGTTGTCGACCCCCAGGCACTTCGCCGAGTCCGCGGCCTTGGCGCACTCCTCGTCGAGGAACTCGTCCAACGGCTTGACCGACTCCTCCGACGAAGTGCTCAGGTCCCCGTTGTCGGAGGCGTGCACGCCGGCGACCGCGAGCTCGATCTCCGCGCCGATCGGCAGCACCCCGCCGACGGTGATGACCACGTGCAGTGCTCGGACGACGAGGGTGTCACCGAACTGGCTCTGCTCGTTGAGGATCACGTACCCGACGCCGGGCAGCACGATGCCGGTGTTCGGCGGCACCGACGCCGAGATCGGGGTGCCCGCCACGACGAGGTTGGTGAACGTCGTCCCGGTGGCGTCGAGCGTTCCCGGTGATCCCGGCGACTTCACGACGTTCGCCTGGGATCTGATCGCGTCGGCCGTGATCAGACCGCTGAGGATGTTCACCCCGGCGATGTCGAGCACTCCCGCCCCGTACGTCGGATTACCGGGTATCGACCCGCCCGCCGCGGTGATCTGACCCGCGGTCAGTACGCCCGGCACGTTGATACCGGCGAGACTGTTGCTCGCCAGACCACCGGCGCACGGGATGGTCTGCGCGATGAGCGGGCCCACGGACAGCGGCCCGGCGGTGATCGCGTTCGAGTAGGCGCCACCGGTGACGAACACCGGCGGCTTCGGCCCGAAGCCCGACTGCGTGAAGCCGATGTAGAGATCGAGGCCCGCGTTGGGTCCCGCCACGATGTGCACGTGCACGCCGACAGTCCGGATTCCGTTGGCCACCGGCGTCTGCTCGTTGAGCGTGATCGAGCCGAGGAGGGGGATCGGCACGGTCGTGTTCGGCCCGATGGTTCCCAGCGGGATCGGGATCCCGAGCACCGTCAGGGCACCCAGGTTGACGACACCGTTGGTGACGATGCCCGAGCCGGTGTTGATGGCCCCGCTGGCGACACTGAGGCCGGTCAGGCCCACTAGGCCACCGAGGATGCTCGCGCTCGCCAGCGTGCTGGTCGTCAGGCCCACCTGCTGGGCGCCCGGCGCCTGCTCCGAGGTCGACGCCGACTGGGCGACCACGGCGCCGGTCAGCACACCGGGGATGTTCACCGAGCCGACGGCGTTGCGCTCGACTCCGGGTCTCGAGGTGCAGTCGATGACGGCCCCGAAGGAGAGCGCCGAGGTGACGACGCCGTTGACGGCGGCGTACGTGCCGAAGGCGTAGTCCTGGTAGGCCAGCGGGTTCGGCACGGCGGCGGCCGGAGCCGCCATGGCCCCGCCGATCGCGGCTGCGACCAGACCGGTCGTGACGGCGCCGGCGAGCAACCGACGGCTACCCGTGCGGGGAACACCCACACGGCGGAAAGTTTTCATTATCAACCTCTCTCAAGGTGGACCGACTACAGATCGTCAGCACCTTAAGACAGGCTGAAGATTTATTAAGCACTCCGCGCAATATCCATTAGCGATAGCGTTTTTCGGCGTGTCGCATCCCGACCTTAATAGATAACCTAATCGGATTAGCTATCCGGTTAGCCATCGGCAGGCTATGACAGAAGATCAGCGGTACTTCACAACGCCTCAACGAGAATCGGCCGCCGCTCGGTCCGCGGCCCGGGAATGACGGGCCCGGAAGCACCGACGACGACGGGCTGGCCTGCCGGCCCGACACGAGACGGCTCTCCCGCTCCCGGGCCGCCGGGCGACTCCGCCGGCAGCCAGGAACGGGTGTCCAGGACGGCCCGGGCGTGACGCAGCACCAGGTCACGACGGAACCCGTCGTGGTCGACCAGCATGACGACCAGGTCGGCCGCCGCGATCTGCTCGGCGTCCGCCGGCACCAGCGCGACCCGGCCCGGGGCGCGCGCCGGGTCCACATGGGGGTCGGCGGCGAAGACCCGGGCACCCAGGTCGGCCAACAGAGAGGCTACCCGGGCCGCCGGCGACTCCCGGGAGTCGCCGGTGTTCTTCTTGTATGTCAGACCAAGTAGCAGAAGATGACTTCCGTGCACGGAGCATCCCTGCCGGTTGAGGATCTCGGTGACCCTTCTCACAACATGATCCGGCATGTGATCATTGATATCGTTAGCAAGCTCGACAAACCGGAAACTGCGCCCGAGCCGGCGCCGTACCCGCCAGGAGAGATAGGAGGGGTCGATGGGCAGACAATGCCCGCCGACACCGGGACCGGGCCGGAACGGCATGAAACCGAACGGCTTGGTGGACGCGGCGCCGATCGCCTCCCGGACGTCCGCGCCCAGCTCGTGCGCGAACATCGCGAGCTCGTTGACCAGGGCGATGTTGACGTGCCGGAAGGTGTTCTCCAGCAGCTTGGTCAGCTCCGCGGTGCGCGTCGAGGACACCGGGACGGTCTGATCCACCAGTGAGTCGTAGAAGGTCCGCACCGCGTCCAGCGAGGAGCCGTTGACGCCGGAGACGACCTTCGGCGTGTTGTCCAACCGCCACGTCCGGTTGCCCGGGTCGATGCGCTCGGGCGAGTAGCCGAGCTGGAAGTCGTCCCCGGCGACGAGCCCGGAGCCCTCCTCCAGCAGCGGCCCGAACAGCTCCTCGGTAGTGCCGGGATAGGTCGTCGACTCGAGGATGACCGTCGCGCCGGCCGTCAGCAGTGGGGCCAGGCTGCGCGCGGCGTCCACGACGTAGCTGAGGTCGGGGGCGCCCTCCCGCAGCGGAGTGGGAACGGTGACCACCGCGACGTCGAAGGCCGCGGCGGCCGTGTAGTCGGCCGTCGGCTCGTACCGCCCGGAGTCGAGCGCCTCGGCGAGCCGACGGTCGGAGATGTCCTCGACGTAGGACTCGCCGTCCGCCAGCCGCTTGACCCGCCCGGCGTCGATGTCGACGCCCACCACCCGCCAACCGGTCTCGACCGCGCGCATCGCCAGCGGAAGACCGACGTACCCCTGCCCGACCACCACCAGCTTTCCCGAAGAAGTCATGGGCACAGTGTCGCCCCACAACTACTCTCAGCTACGTACCGGAGAGGCCGTGTCACATCCCGTAGTCGAACGGGCCGCGGGAACGCCGCGGCGAGGCACGGCGCGGCCGAGCACGGCGGAGATCCGCTCGCCGGCGTGACCGTCCCACAGAGTGGGGCAACGCGGCGGGGGCGGGCGGTCGAGGATCTCCAACGCGGCGGCGACGATCGCCGCCGGGGAACAGCCCACCACCCGGTTGGTCCCCTCGGTGACCGTGAGCGGTCGCTCGGTCGTCTCCCGCAGTGTCAAACAGGGCACGCCGAGCGCCGTCGACTCCTCCTGGATACCGCCCGAGTCGGTGAGCACCAGCCGCGCGCCCGTCTGGAGCGCGACGCAGTCGAGGTAGCCGACCGGGCCGAGGGTCCGCACCCCGTCCGGGAGCCGGCCGGCGAGGCTGCCGGCGGTCCGCGGATGGACGGGGAAGACCAGCGGGCAGCGCCGCGCGATCTCGCCCAGGGCGGCGAGGAGGCCGTCGAGCACGGCCGGGTCGTCGACGTTGCTCGGCCGGTGCAGCGTCACCAGGCCGTACCCGCCCGGGCGTACGCCCAGCTCGGCCAGCACGGGTCGCCGGCGGGCCCGCTCCCGGCAGGCCAGCAGGGTGTCGACCATGACGTTGCCGGCGAGGTGCACCGACTCCGCCGCGGCGCCCTCGGCGAGCAGGTGGTCGACACCGTCGGGACTGGACGCGAACAGCAGGTCGGACAGCCGGTCGGTGACGATCCGGTTGATCTCCTCCGGCATCGTCCGGTCGCCGCTGCGCAGGCCGGCCTCCACGTGCGCGACCGGGACGTTCTCCTTCGCCGCCACCAGCGCGCACGCCAGGGTGGAGTTGACGTCCCCGACCACCACGACGACGTCCGGGGCGAGGCGGCGCAGCAGCGGCTCGAACGCGGTCATCACCGCGGCGGTCTGCACCGCGTGCGAACCGGATCCGGCCTCCAGATGGTGGTCCGGCGGCCGCAGACCGAGATCACCGAAGAACACCCCGCTCATGGCGTCGTCGTAGTGCTGCCCGGTGTGGACGAGGCTGGTCCGGGCCCCGTCCGCCTCCAGCGCGTCGAGGATCGGCTTGACCTTGATGAAGTTCGGCCGGGCCCCGGCCACGACGACGGCGTGCAGGCCGGCGGCTCCGGCGGCAGGCGTGGTCACCGGGTCGGCGTTCCGTCGCGGTCCGCGCGCGCGGGAGCTTCGCGCGCTCCGGGCACTGCGCGCACGTCCTGGCCCGCGCGCGTCACCCCGGCCCGCGTCGGCACCCCGGCCCGCTCCGCCTCGGCCCGCTCCGTCGCCAGGTCGGCGTCGACCATCATCTCCACCAGCTCACGGAAGCCGACCCGCGGCTTCCACCCCAGCACCTCGGCCGCCTTCGACGGGTCGCCCACCAGGACGTCGACCTCGGCTGGCCGGAAGAAACGCGGGTCGGACCGGACATAGCCCGACCAGTCCTCGATACCGACCCGGGCGAAGGCCACGTCCAACAGCTCACGGATGCTGTGGGTCTCACCGGTCGCGACGACGAAGTCGTCCGGGGTGTCCTGCTGAAGCATCCGCCACATCGCGTCCACATAGTCCCCCGCGAAACCCCAGTCGCGCCGCGACTCCAGATTCCCCAGCGACACCGAGTCCTGCAGACCCAGCGAAATCCGCGCCACCGCCCGGGAGATCTTCCGCGTCACGAACTCGATCCCCCGCCGCGGCGACTCGTGATTGAACAACATCCCCGAACACGCGAACAACCCGTACGACTCCCGGTAATTCACCGTCAGATAATGCCCGAACGTCTTCGCCACCCCGTACGGCGAACGCGGATGAAACGGCGTCGTCTCCCGCTGCGGCGTCTCCCGCACCTTTCCGAACATCTCCGACGACGACGCCTGGTAGAAACGCACCCGGGACAGGTCGTTACCACCCGCGATCCGCAGCGCCTCCAGAACCCGCAGCACCCCCATACCCGTCGTCTCCCCCGTCAGCTCCGCCTGCTTCCAGGACAGCCCGACGAACGAGATCGCGCCCAGGTTGTACACCTCGTCAGGCTGGGAGATCTCCACCGCNCCGATCAACGACGGAAGATCCGTCAGGTCACCCTCCAACAACACGACCCCCGGCACCAGCCGCTCCACGGTCGCCACCTTCGGGTTCGACTGCCCGCGCACCAGCCCGAACACCTCATAACCCCGCCCAACCAGCAACTCCCCCAGGTACAACCCG
>NZ_KB891211.1 GCF_000373365.1 Parafrankia discariae | reverse complement strand
TGTGGATCACGTCGCGGACCCGGTCCTCGGACGTGAACGTCACCTCCGCGATCTTGCCTGGGGTCATGGCCTGCGCGGAGAGCAGGATCATCTGCGCCCGCCGCCACGTCACCACCGACCCCGACGAACGGCGCACGATCCGCAACAGCCGCTGCCCCTCGTCCGGATCGATCTCCCGGACCCGCACCCGTTCCGCCACACCACAGATCATCAGCCGGACAGCCAGGCCTCTGCGGGACCCGACCCGGCGCGCCCTCACAACGGGCAAACCTTCACGGATGCGGCACTAGCTGGCGTCCTTACCGATGTGGAGTTCCCGCCAGAGGACCTCGCCTCTCATGCGCCCGCCGTACCGGCCCCGTGGGGGCGAACACGGGACGGCCGGCGAGCGTGCGGCCTACTACCGTGCGCGTGCTGCTGAGGTGATGGCCCGTGCGCGTCGCTGTGTCGGGCGGCCGTGGACGTCCGATCCCGGGTTGCGGGTGCAGGTGGAGGCGATCCTCGCGCTGCCTCCCGAGGACAGGCTGCGGATGCTCGAATCCGAGGCCGGAGTGCTGTCCGATCTCTGTCCCGCGGCGCGGTAGCCGGCTGTGACCAGGTTCCATCTTCGCGATTTGCTGATCCGGATCGCGCAGTCAGGCCTGGTCCAGGCGAAGTGGACCAGTGAGATCCTCGACGAGATGCTCGCCGCGATCAGGCGAAACAGGCCGGAGATCTCGGCTGAGAAGTGTGACCGCCTCCGCAGCCTCATGAACGCTTCCGTTCGGGGACGTCCTGGTGTCCGGCTATGAGCCGCTGATCGACGGACTGAAGCTTCCCGACCCTGATGACCGGCACGTGCTGGCCGCCGCGATCAAGGCTGGCGCGCAGGTCGTCGTCACCCGGAACCTGAAGGATTTCCCGGCTGCCGATCTGGAACCGTGGGCCGTCGAGGCGCAGTCGCCCGATGCCTTCGTGCTGGACCAGCCGAGCATTCGAGGGCAGGCGGTGGTGGCGGCCGTCCAACAGATCGCGGATTCCCGCACGAAGCCGCCGGAGTCCGCCGACGACGTCCTGCGGCAGCTCGAACGTAGCGGACTCGTGGAGTCGATAGCGGCGCTTCGCGCTCTGTAGCCGCGCCAGGGCTGGTACCCGCGTGCTCCACCTGTGGATCGGCGCCGACGGGCAGGGGTCCGACTGTCCGCGGCGGCGCCGGGGAAGATCGACCACACCACGGTGAGCTGGGCCGGGGACGGCCACCGGATCACCGGTCGCGGACCAGCGGTCCCGTCCCGGCGTCCACGTAGAGCCAGCGGCCGTCGATCCGGGTGAACGTGCTGCGCTCGTGCTGCACGCGACGCTCGCCGCCCGCCGAGCGTGCGATCGCGCGGAATTCCACGACACCGGTGTCGTCGCCCGGGCCGCCGTTCACGGTGTCGACGATCTGCAGGGCACGCCAGGTCATACCGGCGTCCAGGTCCAGGCGCTTGGGGCGCGTCGAGGGATGCCAGGTGCGCAGCAGGTACGGCGTGAGGCCGCGGACGAAGGCGCTGTAGCGGGATCGCATGAGCGCCTCGGCGGTCGGCGCCGGGTTCCCGAGATGGAAAGGCTCGCAGCACTCCGCGTACTCCCGGTGGGAGCCGCATGGGCACTGGTCGACGACGCTCATGCGGTGCGGCGCGCCATCACGACAGAGCAGGTCAACTCCGCCTGCCGACCCTCAGGACCCATGCCGCTGACCGGTGGGCGGCCGAGAGCGGGTGACCGCGCGCATCCACCCGGGCGCCGTCATCTCGGTCATGGGGGACCTCCACGAGCGCACGGCGTGGGCTGAGCTGATGCCCGTCAGGGTATCGCGGCGGCGGTCTCGGCAGTCCACGACGCCCGGCGGGCGCGCGGCGAGACCTGCCGGCTGCTTCGGGGGGTTCACCCGGGCACGGAAGGTCTTTCTCGGCTACCGGCCAGCCCGGTACAGCTGGTCACCCGCCCGGGGTACCACCATCTTCCGTCCACCCGCGCCCGACGACTGCGCGGTGGCCCTGCGCGCGGATCGCTTCGACGGCCACCCGGGCGATGTCCGCCGAAACGGTGCGCACGCTGCCGAAGCCGGCGTACACCGGTGGTGTGCCGGCGTCGAGGAAGCCACCAGCCCGGGCGGGAGCGGGCGCTCGTCCGGTGGAATCCACTCAAGCGCGGCTACGACCCGGAGAACCGCTTCCGGCTCAACCCCAACATCCCGCCCGCGCAGAGCTGAGCCCGACGGGACGGCTGGGGACAGCCGACCTTCAAGTCGAGACTCGACCGGGCTGGTACCGCAGAGCGACCGCTCCCGACCGGAACTCCTGGCGCTCCACGAGCTTCAGCTCGAGCCGCTCGCTCAGGCCGGCGAACAAGGTCGGCCCGTGGCCCGCCAGGATGGGCTGCACGACAAACTCGTACTCATCGATCAATCCCAGATCCGCCAAGGCCAGCGGGAGGGTCATGCCTCCCACGAACAGGCCCCTTCCAGGCTCCTGCTTGAGCTGCTGAACGGCTTTCCCCAGGTCACCCCGCACGAGCTCCGCGTTCCAGTCGACCCGGTCCAGGGTGCCCGACACGACGTACTTCTTCGCCCCGTCGATCGTCCGGGCGAAGGGGACCATCCAGTCGGTCATCCAGCCAGGCCACGTTCCCGTCGCCGGCTGCCGCCATGCCGCCTCCATCATCTCGTAGGTCACCCGGCCGAAGAGCAGGGCATCGGCTCGTTCCAGACTGGCGGCCCAGTAGCGATGCGACTCGTCGTCCGCGATCATCACCCGGTGGTCGCAGCAGCCGTCGAGGGTGACGTTGATCGAGTATCGGAGCGGTCTCATGGTTGCTCTCCCTCACGGTGGTCGCAGGCACCCGGCTGACGGTGATCAGACCGGCGCCGCCGCCACTTCTCGTCGGTCCCCCGTTCGGCCCTGCCGGGAGGGCGCGAGGATCGCGCACCCGCGGCGTCGAACGACCGGCGCCCTGTCCCGCGAGTGCCGGTCGAGGGAAGCACCGGCGAGGCTGTCGCGTCCCCGGTGCCGGCACGCTACGTGACGAGATGGCCGGGGGCGGGCAGCGTCCGCCGGCCGCCGGTGGGCGGATCCCGACGGCCGCCCACAGCGGGCGCCCCGGTGGGCGGCCGCATCCGTCCAGCACCCGTCGGGCGACGAGCCGGGGTGAGCCGAGGGTGAGAACTGTCGACGGTCCAGGATGGGACGGGCGTGGACATCAGCCGGACGGCGAGCGGTGGCCGAGGAGGCCGAGGTGGCCGAGGAGGCGGTGGATCGGGCGGGCACGCCACTGGTCTGGTACGTCAGTTACGGGTCGAACCTGCGGTCGTCGCGGCTGGCCTACTACCTGGCCGGCGGGACGATGCCGGGCACGACCCACGTCTACCCGGGTTGCCGCGACCGTCGTCCGCCGCGTGCCACCGCGCCGCTCCTGCTGCCGGGATCGGTGTACTTCGCCCTGGAGTCGAAGGTCTGGGGCGGTGGGATGGCGTTCTACGACCCGGCGGTGCCCGGTCTGGCCGCGGCCCGCGCGTACCTGCTCAGCCGCCAGCAGTTCGTCGACGTCGCGGCGCAGGAGATGCACCGGGAACCCGGCGGTGACCTCGACCTGACCGCCCTGCTCGGCGCCGGCCGGGCCGTTCTCGGGCCCGGCCGGTACGAGACGGTGCTGCTCGTCGGTCACTGGGGCCCGGTGCCGTTGCTGACGTTCACCGCCCCGTGGGCGCTGGCCGACGTCGCTCTCACCGCTCCTTCCGGGGCCTACCTGGACACGCTGGCGGCCGGGTTGCGCGAGGCGAACGGCTGGCCGCCGGCGCGGATCGCCGCCTACCTGGCCGGGCTGCCCGGCGCCCACGGCGTCTGGCGGCCCGACGAGATCGCCGAACGTCTCACCGCCGCGGACGAGAGATCGACTACGTCCCAGTAGCCTGGCGCGGTCCCGTTCACGCCGAGTTCTGATCACCCCGCGGGCCCGTCCGCGCCGGTCTCGGGTGAGACGCCTGCTGGGCCACCGACCCTCCGAACGCAACACTGCCTTCGGAATCGGCTGTCATGGAGTGTGGGCGCCCTCGATCAGCATGCCGACCAGGAAGGTCGCGACCGCTTGTTCAAGTGTCTCGGCGAAGGGGACATGCATGAACGCCAGGCTCGGATCGGCGTCGTAGGCGGCGAGAACGGCGGGGGCGGGATGACTGCGGGTCCACAGGGCTCCCACGAGAATTATGATCATGCTGGCCGCGCGGGCGGAGTGTTCCTCCCTGAGTTCGGGGAGCAGGCGTTGGAGGAGCGCGGCGAGTCCGACCAGGCTGTCGCGTGCGCCCTGCTTGTACCGGGTCGCGACCTCGACGGAGACGTTGCGTTCCAGCACTCCGGCCTGTGCGCTGAGCAGTTCGCAGAGCATCGGGTGAGTCGCGAACGAGGTGGCGAGTGTGCTGGCCACGGACTGGGCGCGGCCGCGCGGCGGCGCGGACGGGTCGACGTCCGCCTGTAGCGCCTCGTCGATCTCCGCCAGGAACTCGGCGGCGGCGTGGTCGAGGAGGTCGAGGAGCACGGCCTCGCGCGACTCGAAGTAGCGCAGCACGTTGGACTTCGCCAGGCCGACGCGGCGGCTCAGCTCGTTCAGGCTCAGCGCCGCGACGGGCATCTCGTCGAGCATCGCGGCGGCGGTCTGGAGGATGCTCTGCCGCCGCGCGGTGCGCTGCTCCTCGCTCCTGGCGCGTTGGAAAGCTGTCACGCCGTCCATCCTAGAAGACCGCCGGTCTCTTGACTGGAGACCGCCGGTCTCTTATGGTAGAGACCGGCGGTCTGATAGATGCTGCCCGGTTGCCGGGGCGTCGGTCAGCACCTGTTCGGACAGCGCCCCGGCCTGGCCGGAGAGCGACACTGCGAAAGGAACTGACATGGCCAGGAAAGGAACTGACATGACCAAGAGGGTGGCTCTGGTCACCGGTGCCTCCTCCGGCATAGGCGAGGCCACCGCCCGGCAACTCCATGAGGCCGGCTTCATCGTTTACGGCGCCGCTCGCCGAGCCGACCGGATGACGGAGCTGGCGGCCTCGGGCGTACGTACGCTCTCGCTCGACGTCACCGATGAGACCTCGACCAGGAACGCGGTCGCCGAGATCCTCGCCGCCGAAGGCCGGATCGACGTCCTTGTCAACAACGCCGGGTACGGCTCGTACGGCGCGCTGGAGGACGTTCCGATGCGCGAGGCCCGCGCGCAGATCGAGGTCAACCTGTTCGGTCTGGCCCAGCTGACTCAGCTGGTGCTGCCGGCCATGCGTGCTCAGCGTAGTGGCACCATCATCAACATCAGCTCGATGGGTGGACGGTTCGCCACGCCCATGGGCGCGTGGTACCACGCCAGCAAGTACGCCGTCGAAGGGCTCAGCGACGCGTTGCGCCTGGAGCTCAAGCAGTTCGGCATCGCCGTCCTGCTCATCGAGCCGGGCTCGATCCGGACCGAGTGGGGCGCGATCGCCGCCGAGAAGCTGCGCACCACCTCCGGCCAGGGGGCGTACGCCGCGCAGGCGAACGCCATGGCCGCGTCGCTGGAGGCCAGCTCACGCCCTGACGCGCGGATGACCTCACCGGCCAGCGTCATCGCCGAAGCCGTCACCAGGGCAGCCACCGCCCGCCGGCCCCGCACCCGCTACCGCGTCGGCTTCGGCGCCCGCCCGCTCATCCTCCTCAGCAGGATCCTGCCCGACCGGACCTTCGACGCCCTGGTCAAGCGCTCCTCCGGCGTTCCGGCCTGAACCGCCACCGCGGCCACTCCCGACTGTCGAGCCCGGTTATCGCCCGGGGATGGACGGTGATCCTCATCGGGTTCGCCGCGCTGGCGTTCCCGGTCGCGGCCAGCTACGCCGACCGGGTGAGCTTCCTGGTGGACGGTTCGTTCGTCGAGGAACTGGTCGCGCCGACCACCGAGGGCGTCCTCGGCCAGATGAAGAAGCTGAATGCCTGATCATGCTGACCGTCGCCTGAAGGGCCTGCTCGCGCACAAGCTGCGACTGGCCCTGACCGCGCTGTCCAACGACAGGTACGCGTACTGGACGGCGAGGACTTCGCCGCGCTCGGCCGGAAAAGGAAAGACGCGTGGAACACTCTGAGCCGCCAGGAACAGCGGCACCTGACTGGGCGGCGCCGCAAGCTGGTTCAGCACGTCTCCAGCGGCGACGCGAAGGGCCAGGCATGACCCCCGGTGTCTCGGAGCTGGCCGACCGTGCCGAGATCACCGGTCTCGTCAGTCGTTACTTCGGCGCGATCGACGACAGGCGTCTCGACTGGGCGACCGCCGAGGCGGTGTTAACCGCCAGTGGCCGCCTGACGCGACCGACGGCGCGTCACTTGTAGGACCTGAGGCCATCGCCGCCGGGCAGAGCGAGAGCCTCGCCCGTTTCCGGGCGACCCACCATGTCAGCTCCGACCACGTCATCGACCTCGAGGGGGACAGTGCCCCGCTCCGGGCCAACCTGATCGCCATGCACCTGTGGGTCGACCAGGAACGAGATCCCAACACGCCGCAGACGCACTTCGTCGCCGGTGGGGTGCTCCGCGCTCTCGTGGTGCGCACCGGTCGGGTGCGGCGCCTCAGCGACCTGTCGCCGCGCAACACCTGGCGAACCGGGAGCGGGTACGCCGCGATGCTCGCGACCGGGAGACAGCGGGGCCGACGGTTGTCGCTATCGGCGCTCGTCGACGATGTAGGTGCGCATGGATGAGCGGTCAAGGAATTGGGCCTCGTCCTCGGCGATGAGCCGCCCGACCTCTTTTCCGGTGAGGGCGTCGACCATTTTGCGGTACATTTCCTCGCTCTCGTAGGTCAGCTCGGTCATGACGTCGAACAGCCGCTCCGTGACGCGACCCGCAGCCATGTGGCCGGTTCGGTGCTCGGCTCCCTCGACCGCGAAGTTGCGCCGGTAGTCGGAATGAAAGGGCAGGACCCCCTGCTCACCAGGGGAACATGTCTCTCCTCGTAGTAGGTGATGAATTCGTCCATCGTGAGGCCCGGCTTGCGGTTCATGAGACACACGATCTTGATCACACGCTCTCCCTGGAGATCGACGGTTCGAACGCGACCGCGGGCGCCCCTGTGGATCGCCCGGGAATCATATGGCGGGTGGTGCGCGGGTGGGCCACTAAGCCACCGTGTACGACACCGGACCCCCGTGTGGCACTTTCCCGAGAAATGACCCCCGAGGGCCCTGTAAGGAGTCGGAATTCGTGGCTGCCCGGTCACGGCCGGTCTCCGGCGGAGGGCCCGACCGGCGGTCCATCGGGCCGTCCGGCGGCCGGCTCGTGACCGGGCAGGAGATCGCCCCGGGCTGATCGCGCACCGCCGACGCCCGGGATGCCTGATCAGTACCACTGGCGATTCCGTGGCCTTCGGTTATCGGCCGGCCGGGGTCGTCGAAACGCGGATCTCCGGTCTGGCGGGTGCTCGCGATCCTGTCGGGCCCGCCGTCGATGACGGTCGGGGACATCTCGAACGCAACGGACTCCTGTTGTCCGTAGTGGAAATCCGTGCGGCCGCGGCTGCTTTCGGCGGGTGGAGCGTGCGATGAAGGGCCGGTTGTCCCTGGTCGTCGATGTCCTCCGGGCTGGCCGGTCGGGTAATCCGGAGTCTCTGGATGGTTGTCGATTCGTTGTGCGGTAGTATCGGGTGTTGGGGAAAGGTTTGGTCGGAAGTGTCAACCTGACTGCCTCAAGGTGGCTCTTAGAAGGTGGAAAACACTTGTGTGGCAGCTGAGCTGTCTCGGTGTATGGCGCCACCGCGGCCAGTGCCGACCAGAGCAGGAGGCGTTGATGACGGATTGTTCCGACGGCCCGCCCACCATTCTTTCCGGGCGGACGGCCCCCGCGGACGACGCGAGGCGACGGACCCGCCAGGGCGGATGTGACGGCACTCGGCGGCGGCCTGCCCGTCGGCTGCCCCGCGGCCTCAGCAGGCTGACGGCGCTGGCCCTGACCGGGCTCGTGACCGTGGCGGTCGCCGGCCCGGCGGCGGCCACCGGCCCGGGCGGGGGGCCGGGAGGCGGTGGCGACGGGAAGCCGGCTCCGAGCGTGGACGGGGTGAAGGTCGGCTGGCTGCCCGGCGGCATCAGCTTCACCGGCGCGGTGCCGAGCACCCGACTCTCCAGCAAGGTCATCATCGGCACGTTCGAGGGCGGTGACACCCACGTTCAGCTGACAGTCCAGCGGGATACCCCCGACGTGACGCTCGATGACGTCGCCGACGCCTACGCGCAGTACTACCCCGGCAGCCAGGCTGGACGGATCGCGCTGCGGGACACCGAGGCCGTGGCCCTGCGGACCGGCAACGCCGGCATCAGCGAGGTGACCTGGGTGGAGGGCGACCCGTCCGTCGTGCTGACCGTGGCCGGTCAGGTCGGAGGGAACGGCACCACCCCACCGGGCCGGCTGCCCGAGGCGGATCTGCTCCGGATCGCCGAGTCGCTCACCGTCGGCCCGGCACCGACGCCGACGGTCTGGCAGAAGCTGGCGGAGCCGCTGATCGGCTTCGCGTTCGCGGTCGGTCTCAACAGCTCCGAGGCACCGGCGCGGGTGCCGCTGGCAGCCGTGGAGAACGGCCAGCGCCTGGTCAGCCTGCTGGAGGAGTTCCGCGCCACCTACCCGGGTTTGACCGCCCGGGTCACCATGGGCCAGATCTACTTCTGGGCCCAGGACCATGCCTCGGTCTCGTTCACCATCGCCTACGCCTACCAGGGCCGCTCCGGTTCCATCGGCAGCACCGGCCAGGCGGTCTTCACCCACGGCGCGTGGAAGGTCTCGGAGCAGACCTACCGCAGTGCGCTGGGGCTGGCGTCGATGCTCGGCGGCGCTCCCGCGTAGTCCGTCGACCGGTGGCTCCCTGGAAGCCGCGCGGCCAGGGGCGCCGCGCCGCCGGAGCCAGTGCGTGCCAGCCGGCCGAAGGCGGCGCGAGGGGAACCAACGCGCCGCCGAGGCCGACAGTCGGCTCGGCGCGCCCAGCGGGGCGGCGGTTCGCGTCACGGCGAGCCGCCGCCTCATCCGCGTGTACGCAGCGGCGCTGGGCGGCGCGGGTCAATCGATGGGGGCATTCGATGGACGAGGCGTCCCACCAGTCGTTCGAGGATTTCGTCACCGCCTCGGCCGACCGTCTGATGAGGACGGCCTTTCTGCTGACCGGTAACCGCCACGCGGCCGAGGACCTGTTGCAGGGTGCCCTGGAACGCACCTACCAGCGCTGGAGCAGCGGACAGATACTCAGCCCGGAGGCCTATGTCCGCCGGGCGCTGGTGAACGCGGCCTCGAGCCGGTGGCGGTCGCGGCAGTTCCGGGAGGAGCCGCTGGACACCGTGGCCGAAAGGGCCGGTGTGGACGGCATGCCGGACCTGGCGACGCGGGACCAGGTGGTCAGGGCACTGCGGGAGCTGACGAAACGGCAACGCTGCGTGGTGGTGCTGCGTTACTTCGACGACCTGCCGGAAGCCGCGGTGGCCGAGATCCTCGGCTGCAGCGTCGGCTCGGTGAAAACCCACGCGTCACGGGGCCTGGCCCGGCTGCGTGTGAGCCAGCATCTGGGGGATGTCCGTGTCCGAAGTGAGAGGAGGCGTTGATGCCCGCCGACAACGCTTACCCCGGCCCCGGCCCCGGCCCCGGCTCGCGGTCCGGGTCCGGGCCTGATCCGGCCTTCGAGCAGACACTGCGCGAACTGTTCCACCAGGCCACCAGGTCCGTGACGGCACCGGCCGACCTGACCGCCAGGGTGTGCGCGCCGGGGCCGTCGCGCCAGGGTGGGCGGCGCAGGGCGCTCGTGCTCGCGGCGGCGGCGCTGGCCACGAGTTCGGTGATCCTCGGCGGCCTGGCCGTCGAACGGCACCTCCCCTCCGACCGCGAGCTGAACGTGATCATGCCGGCGGACGGGCGGCCACTGTCCAGACCGGGCACGGGCGCGGCCGCGCCGACGGGTGCTGCGTCCATGGACAGCGCCCCTGCGAGTAGCGCGCCGACCGGCGGGGTGGCCGTCCCGCCAACCGCCGCCCAGGTGCCGCCGGACCGGGCCACCGTCGAGGAGATCACGAGGGCGTTCACCGAGGCGTTCGACGCGGACGACAGCGTCGACGACGGGTTGGCCTACGTCCAGGACGGCGAGCGGTATCACGACATCACGCGGCGTTTCGCCGAGCGTTACCCGGGTGTCACCGGGAATCTCAGGGTGCGGCTCGAGAACATCACGCTGACCGCCGGCGATACGGCCAGCGCGACGATCGTCATCACCCACAGCGATCCCAAACTCGGCGCGCAATGGGGGTACAGGATCACCCGAGAGGTGCAGGCCGTCCGCGTCGACAGTCGCTGGCTGGTGAGTTCCAGCACGTACGCGTTCCTCGTCGGATCATCCTGATCCGCGTCGGAGGACGAGGCGGCTGGTGGGTGGCCGGCCAGGTGCCGCGAGCGGTGTCGGTGGTCTCAGCGGTGTCCTGCTCCGGGCGACCCCGTTTCCTGCCGGCTCGCCGTGTCGTCGCGCGGTGGGAGACCGCCTGATTCCCGCAGATCTCGGTCACAGCCGTCTGATAAACAGCCTCGAACTACTCGTTCTCCGTGACAACGCCGGGTCGACCTTCGGCGGTTGTCGTGCTTCCGGGGTGTCAGAACCCGACACGGAGCGGACCGGTGTCGGCATTCAATCGCCGGTATTTGGTTGTCGGTTGTGGTATGTCGGGGGAGGGGCGGATCGGGGTGCCGGGGCTGTGGATCGCCGACATGCGCCGATACGGGCCATGTCGACCCGGCGGTGGCGTCGGCGAGAACTAACGGTCTGACCTCGGAATTCACACTGGGAGCACGAGAAAACCGGCAAGATATGTGATCGGGAGTCGGGTCGCGTTGTAAGATTCGGCAACCAGTGGGGGCGATCTAATGCTGCTGTCGCGATACCGCGGCCGCCGCTGAGGGGGCGCGTATGTCGGCACGTAGTGCACTCATTTCCATTGGCGACCTGGATGCCGCTCCTCGCCCGCCCGCTCCTCGCCCGCCCGCTCCTCGTCCGCCCACGTCCGCTCCGTGCTTCGACCGGGAGATGCGCGGGTCGAAGCCGGTGCCGGCGGCGGGCGGGCTGTCCGCGAGTGGTCGTCCCGAGTATCGGCTCCGGCCGCCGCCGTGGTGACGGCCACGCGGGAACACGGATTCGTCAGGGTGCTGACGGCCCTTCGGCTGCCGCTCTGCGTCGCCGCCGGCTATGTGCCCGCCAGGCTCATCGGCTCCGGGGGGGTAGCCGACTCCGCCGGCTACGGGTACGCCACCGCCGCATTGTTGGGTGTGGGCCTCTACGGTGCCACGTCCGCGATTCCCCGGCAGGCACGCCGTGACGGGCGCACGATCGTTTCCGTCGTCACCGTTGGTGTCCTTCTCAAGATTCTGTTGATCGGCGGCTCGTTGTCGCTGGTTTTCTACGACCCGGTCTTCTTCGTTCTCGCCGCCGCCGTGGCCCAGATCGATCCGCTCTCCGTCGCCTCGCTGATGCGCGACTCGCCCATGTCGCGGCGGGCGAAGTCGTTGCTGATGGCCTGGTCCAGCTTCGACGACCCGATCACCGTCGTGGTCACCCTGCTCCTGCTGGCCACGTTGCCGGCCACGGTCGTCGGCGAGTCGAGTCACACCGGGCCGCTGATGGGCGGCGGTGGGTTCACCGCGGCGGCCACCGGCCTTTTCCTCAGCACCCTGCTCGCGGTCGCCGCCTGGCGGATCGCCCGCTTCGCCCGGAGTCGGCCGAACCCGGTCCATGACCGACTCGTCATCGGTGCGGTCGTGGTCGCCTACGTCCTGGCGGTCGCGCGCCTCCTGATGATCGGGCTGGCCACCGCGGGGCTTTTCCTCCGGCCCCGGTCACCCCGCTGGGCGGCCGGGGCCGAACAGGCCGTCCAGGTGGCGCTGCTGACCGCGGCGGCCATGCTCGGTGTTCTCCTGGCCTCGGCCCACGTCGACGTCCCCGCCGGTGTTGCGCTGGGCGTCGCGGCGTTCCTGGCGCAGATCGCCGTGAGCCTGCTCCTGACACGGCACTTCAACCCGGTCGACCGGGCCTACCTGGCCATCTCGCAGCAGAACGGAATCACCAGCATTGTGCTCGCGCTGGCACTCGAGCCCTTTGTGCCCGCCGTGGTCGGCGTGATCGGCGTCGCCGTCGCGACCATCAACCTCCTGCACCTGGCCTGCAACCATGCCGTTCGGCGATCTCCCCGCCTCCTGGGCGGTGTCGTGGCTCGGGTCGGCGGATCGGAAGAGCCGGAAGAGCCGGAAGAGCCGGAAGAGCTGTCGAAGGATCCCGCCAGCAGCCCGCCGCGGACCAGGCGGGAGCCGGCGGACCCGCCCAGCGCCATTCCGGGAGTGGCTGTTCAACGAGCGGCCCGGCCCCCTGGGTCGGCGAGCCAGGCCGCGAGCACATCCGGATCCGGCGCCTCGCCGGCGCGCGCCCGGACGGCCAGCCACAGCGCCCGGACGATCTCGGGCCGGTCCAGGTAGCCGCGCTCGGCCGGTCCGCCGGTCCCGCGCCGGCTCAGGGCCAGCCCCGCCCAGGCCATGAGGGTGTCGCCGCCGCGGCTCACCCGGGTCCGGTACTCGGCGGCGGCCTCCTCGGCCCGGCCGGTCAGCAGCAGGAAGTCGGCGCGTTCGGGTCCGACCCGGCCGGCCGCCCCGGCCCTGTCAGGCGCGTTTGTGGCATCGCCGGCGAGCAGGCGCCGGGTCAGGTCCACCCGGTCGGCTTCGGAGTCCGCGGCGGCTCCGGCCCGAACCTCGCTGGTGGGCAGACCGTGGACCGGCCGGTCCGCCCCGGTCAGCCAGGCACGCGCACAGGCCGCGATCAGCTCCGGGCGCGGCACCAGGTTCCGTAACCGCCAGCGAAGCCGGCAGTCGGTCGCCTGAAGCCGCCCGAGCCACGCGGCCGGCTCCGGGACGGCGACGTCCTGCCACTGCCGGAGCTGACGGACGATACCGGCGGCCAGCCGCCGGCCGGCGACGGTGAGCACGTCGCTGGCCTCCAGGGTGGTCACCGCCTGCCGGACGGACTCCCGGCACCACACGAACTCGTGCGCCGCCAGGAGCGCGCCACGGCCACTGCCGAGCTGGAACCGTTCGTACCAGTGCGCCGCGACCGCCACGAAGGCGTAGGCGCCGTGCAGGAGGCCCTCCAGCGGGCGTGGATCCAGCCGCCACGGCGAGTAGTGCACGGCCGGTGACCGCCGGGTGGTCAACGGTGTGATGTCGTCGAGGGCCGCCAGCTTCGAGTGCTGGACCTCGTGGATGAGCGAGACCAGCAGGCCGGCGCCGTCCGCCGGGGTGGACAGGAGCACCGAGCCGAACGCCTGGAGCGAGCTGGCGCTGACGGCGCCCCGCTCGGTCGAGCTCGCGAGTGGAACCAGCCCGCGCAGCACGGCCGCGACCGCGTGCACCCGGTGCGGGTGGTCGCGGGCGAGCCGGCCCCACGCCTCCTCGAACAGCACGCGCCACCGGCCGAACTCCGCCGCGGTCAGCCGCGGCGCCGGCTCCAGGGCTCCGGCGGTCCGGAACGGGTCGACGTCCTCGAGCAGTACGGGCGGCTGGCCGGCGGTCACGCCCGCCCGCAGCACCCGCACCGGCCGCCACCGGTCGTCGGGTCGATCTTCGGGCCAGGCCTGGTCCCGCGAGCCTTCCCGACTCGGGGAGGCGGGCGCCGGCGGCGGCCCCAGACGTAACTTCACATGATCGAACGCGGTGTCGACCGTCAGGGTGGCGGCCGGCCCCGAGCGGAGCCGGGCCCAGCCCCGCGGCGCGTCCAGGCGGACCTGGCCGTAGGTCGGAACCGTGACGAGGCCGGCGCGGACGCGGGTCGAGACGTCGACGACGGCCCCGGCACGCAGCCCCATCGCGGCCACGACCCCGCCCAGGTAACCGAGGTCGTCCTCGATCGGCCGCGTGCCGCCGGCAGGCCGCGGGCGCAGCCGGCGAAGGCAGTGGTGCAGCCAGATCCCCACTGGCGGATGGAGCAGGACCGCCTCGGTCTCCTCGGGATGCTCCCGCCGCAGCGCGACGACCGCGTCGAAACAGTTCTCGACGGATTTCCGGGCCGGTGCCGCCGATTCGTTCTCCCGGACCTCCGTGACAAGCGCCCACAGTAACAGAAGTCGTTTACTGGCCTGGGCTGTCCGCAGTGCCGAGAATGCCCGCTGGCTGCCGGTGCCGTTCGCGATCTCGTCGAAATCGGACCAGGCGATCTGATGTCGACGCGGCCCCGGCAGGCCCCGCGGTGCGTCGGTTCCGGCGCTGTTCCGCGGGATGGCCGGCGATGAAGGGCTCGACCCGTGGCCGGCCCGGCCCGGTGTCTCCGGTCGGCCGCCGGCCGGAGCCGGGACCGGGAATGTGGACATCACATGCTCCGGACACGAGCCCCGTGAAGATTCGGTCCGCCGCCACTCCTCTGCGCTGGACGAAAGGTCGGATGCCCAGCGAAGCTCGCCATGGATCCATCGCCTTCCCGCACGCCCCGCAGGGCGTGTTGGAGCGACCGCGCCAGCGAGTCGGCCGGGAGCCCGCCCAGATCGTTGAGATCGATCTCGGTCAGGTCCAACAGCGGAGACTCGATCAGCGGAGACTCGATGCAGCCGGTATCAACCCGCATCAAGCAACCTCCTCGAGACAACCGTGCCAGGACAATGTATCGCCTTGGTCTCGGACATACCACGGCGAGCGGCGACGGAGGTCGCTTTCATCGGCAGATCCCGTAGAACAGTGGATTTTCTCGCTCGGGACCGACCGGTGGTGAAACGTCGCCTGCCGGGCCCCGCCACACGCTCAATCGTGTGCCGACCGGCAGTGGTGAGGCGCCGGCCGGGCGGCGGTGGGGACACGTCCGGTCACGAGGTATCCAGAAACCGGTCGGCAAGATCCCGGAATCTCTTTTCCGTCACTCCGACCTGTTGCTGGTCGAGAGTGACCCCCAGCAGGTACTCGCCGTGGCCCGCGTCATGGACGCAGAGCGCGCCGGCCTCGACGTCGAGGACGAGCCGGACCGGCGCGGCCCCCATCGCGGCTCGGGCGGCGCGGGCGAAGCCCGCGGTCATCACCGGCAGGTCGCGGCAGAGAGCGGCGTAAAGGTCACGATGGCGACTGGTGCTCACCGTGAAGAAGAACGAATGCAGCTCGGGGGCGTCGAAGACATCCACGGCTATGTTCACGGCGCCCTCGTGGCAGCGGGCGACATAGTGCAGATCGTCGGGTCGGACGGCCTCCCGGGCCAGTTCTGCGAACCGGTGGTCCGCGGGGCTCACCGGCGCGGGGCGGTCGCTGACGTGCGATGCGACGCGGCTGGCCGGCCGAGGCCGGCTCGGCCGTTTCTCCGTCCCGCCGGGATTCTGGCTGGAGAGGCCGAGTAACGCCCTGCATCTGGTGGCCAGCGTGGACATGGCGACGTCGGCCTTGTCGAAGGCCCCGGCGTGGACGGTGGCACCGACCAGGTACTGGCGTGAGTTGATGCGGCCGTAAAGCAGGCCGCCGCGTCCCGAGTCGAAAACCACCCGGATGAGGGTTCCGGTGTCCAGCGGGTCCAGCACCCTGTTCAGCTCCACTATCGCGCGGTTGATCTGTCGGCCGAAGCTCTCAAGATCGCGGCGGCGCCGTTCGGGCCGCCCCGAGCGGCCCGGGCGGGTGAGTAGATCTGTCCGCTCGAGGACGTCGAAGGAAAGCCCGAGAATCCCGTCCATGTAATAGCTGACATGCTGCAGCCCCTCGACGTCCAGCACACCCAGGCAGAGCTCCTCGATGTTCGCGAATATCTCGGCGTCGACGTAGGGGGCGCGATAGACGTAGGGGTTGAGCGCCGACAGGACCTCGTTGGCCATGGTTGACTCGCTCTCGTGACCGTCAGCTGACCGTGATGTCGATGTCGACGCTCAGCCGCCGTGACAGCACACCCGGACCCGCGGCCAGGCCCAGCGTCGCGAGGTCGTCCGGCGCCTCGCCGTCATGGTGGAAGCGGCTGAGCCGGGTGTACGGATGGTCGGCGGTGAGCGAGGAGAGGCATTCCCGGTAGGTCTCCTCGTCGAGCTTCGCCGCGTCCTGCGGCTGGCCCGCGGCGAGCAGGCAGTTCGCGTGGTTGATCGCCGCCGCGAGCACGGCCGGGTGGTATTCGTACAGTTCCTGGCGCAGGAGGTCGTGGGCCTCCTGGCTCAGCCGGAGCGCCTCGTCCACCTGGCCGTTGCCGAGCAGGCAGACCGCGACGTCGGTCCGGCAGATGCCCATGATCGGGTGCCCGTCGTCGCCGTACACCCGCGCGTGCGCGGCGAGGCTGCGCTCCGCGAGCGCCGCGGCATCGCCGTGGCTGGCCACCGCGTGCAGATCGAGCGCCAGGTTCAGCTGGCAGGCGATCCGCCCGAGGTTGTCCTCCGGGTACCGGCGCTGGTAGTGGTCGAGCGTCTCGTTCGTCAGCACCCTGGCCGCTCGCGGATCGTCGCGCCGGCGCAACGTCACGGCCAGCTGTTTGCTCGCGAACAGGCTGCGCGTCGAGGTCGGACCCTCGATGTCGTGGAGCCGCTCGCGGGCCTCGCCTATCTGCCGCCAGGCCTCGTCGGGGTTCCCGAGATCCCGGAGGCAGATACCGAGCAGGAGCTGCGACCACCAGGTGTCGGCGTTGTCCGTGCCGAGCGAGTCGAGCCGGTCCTTGAGGACCCCTCGGGCGGTGCGCAGCGCGGCGGGGACGTCACCGTCGAGGTACTGGGCCAGTGCCAGGTTGTCGCCGGCGTCCAGCGCGGAGCGCTCGCTGGGGCCGAAGGCCTGGCAGTAGATGTCATAGGTGGTCTGGTCCTCGGCGCGCGCGTCGTTGTACCAGCCGAGTTTGCGTTTGTCCGCGCCGAATCCGCTCGCGGTCAGCAGGGTGCGGCGGTCGTCGAAGCCGAACAGCTGACGTTGCAGTGCGAGCGTCTGCTCATCGAGGTCGAACGCCTCGACGAATCGGCTGGCCGAGCGCAGAACGGTGGCGCGCCACGTGCACATCTGCAGGGTGATCGCGTCATGCGGGCCGAGCGGCTGCCAGTTCTTGAGGCACTCGTCCGCCAGGTCGAGCGCGTCGGTGAGCTCGCCGACCCGCCACCGTCGGTAGACCTCGTAGATCATCCAGCGCCGGACGGCCGCCTCGAACGACGCCGTCGCCCCGGAGGGCCGGATGTGCCTGCGCAGCTCGGCGAACATGTCCCGGCCGGTGGCATGGTCCAGCGCACCGACCGACGCGTGGGCGGTCAGCACCCGCCAGACATCCGCGCGGATCCGGGCCCGCTCCTGCTCCGAGAGCCGCTCGCGGACGTAGAGCTGAGAGCGGCCGTGGACGGTCAACCTGTCCCGGGCCGGGTTCATGGTGGCGAGGTTGAGGCGTTCGACCAGCTGGATGACGTAGTCCACATCCAGTCCCGCGGTGTCCGTGTTCTCCGACCGGGCGCCGCGCAGCCGCTCGGCCATGGCCTCGGAACGCAGCAACGAGAGCGCGATGCCGTCCTCCGCGAGGAAGGAACACATCTCCAGCAGCAGGGCGCTCGCCCGGAAGTGGGGATCGTCGCTGGCTCTGAGCTCGTTGTACTCCATCGCCCAGGCGTTGCCGTCGGCTCGGCTGCCGCGGTCGTGGAGCCGGGTGAGGTAGTCGCTGACCGCGTCCGCCGGCGCGGCCACACCGCGGTTGCGGTCCAGCGAGTTCGCCGCCTGGTTGACGTCGAACGGGAAGTCGTCGACCGCGTCCGCGATGCGGGCGAGATCCTCGTCGTCGGCGGCGGGCAACCCGAGCCGTAGCAGCGCGATGCTCTCGGCCCGTTCGAAGTCCTGCACCGGCAGTGCTGAACGGTCGGCCCACTCCGAGTGGTACGACGTGATCAGCACGTGCCCGAACGGCGTGCACTCCGGAGTCAGCGCGCCGACGACATCCGGGCGGCCCGCGTTGTCGTAGACCAGCAACCAGCGGCGGTGGGGCTCGCCTCTGCGCAGCGCCTCCAGAGTGAGGTTCGCGAGCTCGGGCAGATTCTCCGTGGCCACCTCGTCGCTCGGCTCACCCGCGCCGTCCAGGCGCAGCCGGGCCGCGAGGGCGGCGAGGCCACGCCGGATCGAGACGGCGTCCGCGGCGTTGATCCACCAGACGGCGTCGTAGTCGGCGCTGAACCGGTGGGCGTACTCGGCGGCGATCATGCTTTTCCCTGCGCCGCGCGGGCCCTCCAGGATTCTGGGCCCGGTGACCGTCACCCCCGGCGTCAGGTCGTCGCGCAGCCGCTGCAGGATCTCGTCCCGGCCGACGAACCACTTGTACCGCCGTGGCACCCGGCCCCAGGCCGTGGGCCTGAGCTCGGGGAACCGGGGGCCGTCCGCGTCGACCTCCGGTGCCGGGACGTCGACGAAGCCCAGATGGCCGAGCAGTCGCTCCCGGGCCGCCGCCGCGCTCAGGCCGCTGATGTTGACGCTTTCCACCTCGGCTTCCCGGTCGATCCAGTCGGTCGCCCCGCGCGCCACCTGGACCACGGTGATCCGGTGATCGGCGCTGGCGCTCTCCTCGATCAGCTCGACCAGCCGGCTCCTGAGCGCGCCCCCCTCGGCGGCCTCGACGGCCAGCGCGGGCGAGGCGATCAGGAGCAGGCCCTCGACGGCGGGCAGCTCGTCGAACGAGCAGATCGGACCGGCCGTCGGCATCCGGATGCCGAAGCGCCGCAGCTGGGCCACGACCCAGTCACCCCAGGCCCGGTCCGCGGGCAGCGCGAGGACGGCGGCCGAACGCAGTGCCGGGGTGTCCGCGAGCTCGAACTGACGCGCGACCCGCTGGCGCTGGGCGTACGGGATCGTCGCCGCCGCGGGCAGCGGCCTGCCGTGAATCGTCGCGGCCAGTGCCTCGTACGCGTGCAGCAGGCTTGTCGGGACGCCAGGAGTGTCGCCGAACGAGGCGAGCAGTTCCTCGTAGGCGTAGAACCGCTTGTACGGGATCTCCAGTTCGGCGAGCCGCCGGACCTGCTGATCCGAATCGGGGGCCAGCTCCGCGAGAACGTCGTTGAACCGGTAGGCGGCGAAGATGCGCCGCCTGTCCAGCCTGCGCTGCTCGCCGTCCTCCACCCGCATCGGGACGGGAATCACCCGGACCGACCGGAGGGCCTGGGACTGAATGAGGCGGGCCACCCAGGCCGCGCCGATTATCGACTGGTTGTTCATGGCGAATCCGACGACGACGACGTCGGGCAGCAGCATGGTGCAGATCCCGGACGCGTCCGACACGCCCGTGCGGCTGTCGATGAGCACGTAGTCGTAGCCCGCGGAGAGCATGTTCTCCCGCAGCCGGCTGATGAAAGCGGTCTCGTCCGGGCCGTCGAACAGCTGGCTCCACGGGAAGGTGGACACGCTGATCTCGTACAGAGACTGGTAGTCGGCCTGATTGTCGCGCGGCTCCTGCCGGCCCGGGCCGAGGAAGTCCAGCCGGCCGCCGCGTGGAAAATGCTGCCACCGGAGGGTCTCGACATGGTTGGTGAAGTCCGCGTGTCGGAACGGATCTGACGCGCGGGCGTCGTCGCCGACACGTTCCGTCACGAACTTGACGAGCATGTCGATGACGCCGTCGCTGTCGGTCAGATCCCGATCGGTGAGGAACGGCCGGAAATACCGGTGCAGGCCGGGGGACTCGAGATCCCAGTCGACGACGAGCACCTTCATGCCGGCATTCGCGAGAACGAAGGCGACGTTGGCCATCGCCATGGTACGCCCGGTGCCGCCCTTGTACGAGTAGAACGTGACGATCCGGGTTCTCGACGGCTGTCGGGATTCGGTCGCGCCCACGACGGACTCTTCGGTCATGCTGGTTCCACCCCCGCGCCGAGCGACCGATGGGACGCCTGCCGAGTGACATCGGCTGCATTCGACATCCACATGCGATGGTACGGCCTGGACCAGGACGATATGCCGCCGGCGGAGCGCCCGGGGCCGGAACTCGCGATCGGTTCTCCGGACATCAGGGCGACCCGCCGACTTTCCGCGAGCAGACCGTGGCGTGCCCGCACCACAAGTGGTCGCACCGAGGATGCGAGCAGGCCGGCGTCACTGATTGCCGGCAGCCAGGTCCGTGACCGGAACAAACCGCGGTCTTCTTTCAGTAAATGCCGCAGTCGGGTCGTCAGGCGCGGGGCGGCGGCCTGCGTTTCCGGGTCGTCCCGGCCGGTGATCAGGGACACGCCGACGGCCGTGCCGCGGCGCCGGCGCCATTCGGCGAGACCGCGCATGGCCTCGTCGGCCTGCCCGGTCGCCGCGATCCAGGGGTCCACCAGGACGATGACCACGCGATCCTCGCCGATCTCGGCGGCCAGGGTCGCGAACGGCTGGTCGGTGAGCCCGTGGCACACCGTGTCGTAGATGGCGAGGTCCTCCAGGGTCACCCGAACCACATCGGCGGCGGACACCGCGGCGTGTGGCAGGAACGGCCGCCAGCGCTGCGCCGTGCTCCCGTAGTACCGGCGGTCACCGCGCTCCGGCGGCAGCTCGTCGGCCGGTGGGACCGCCAGAATGATCGCCGCGCGCCCCCGGCCCGTGCCCGCGCCCGGCCGAACCGGACGGGCGGGAGGTCCGAGCGGCGCGGCCCCGTCGGACGGCTGCCCGCCGCCGAGGCGGTGCGCGGGGGGCGGGGAACCCAGGATGTAGTGGACGTCCTCCGGGCGCATCACCGGGACGGGGTCGAGCGCGGCCGCCCGCACCAGGCCGGCGATCCGGGCGACGAGGCGCTGGTACTCCGCGGAGGCGGGCGCGGTCCGCAGCAGCCGGAGCGCCCCGGCCGCGCCGTACGCCGGCCCGTAGTCCCCGTCGACGAGGGCGTCGGCGGGCGTCGGCTCCGGGCCGCCCGGGTCGGTGAGCCAGCGGACGCCCACATGCGCTGTCGAGATCCTGCCGGTGAACTGCTGGTGCCAGCGCAGGCGTTCCCGGAAGAGCAGACGTTCCCGCATTCGCCGCTGATCGGACAGGTAGTCGTCCGTATTAAGCGATATCAGGGCGACGCAGTCGAGGACCGCCGGATCGACCGACGTCTCATCGGCCGGCAGGACGTCGAAGAGGTGTGGTGTGGACCGGACGAGCCGGCCACGGATCGGGTCGGTGTGAGCGTCGTTCCCGTCGGCCGCCCGGTCGATCTCCGCCTGGATGTCATCCAGGAATCGCTCGGCATAGCGGGCCTCACCGGTCGCGCCGGTGTGATGCAGTACAAAGTGTTTGCTCACAGCCCGCTCCCCACTGCCCGGCCACCGGAAGCCCGCGAGGACGAAACCCGGCCTGACCGACACCCGCTACAGGCCACACCCTCGATATGCGCCGGCTCCGCCGATTTCGCCGATCCGCCTCTGGACTTCATATTCGCCCACACCACCGACCCATGATCCCGCATTTTTACACCGTCAGAAAGGGGATGGGATGGCAAGACACCGAGGGACACCCGGAACGGGCCAGTCCCCGCGCTGTTTCCGGACCTCTGCCCCGAGCCGGCGGTGCCATCCGACACGCCGTTCATCCGGACGGCTCCCCGAACAGTGGCGCTATCTGCCCGGTCTCGTCCCGGGGGAGCGGCGGCAGCGCCGATGCGGTGATTTTCATCATTCGTTCAACCAGCAGTCGCATGAGCCGCCGGACGAGTGCGTCGTCCTCCTGTATGAGATCCATAACCGGTAGATCTTCCGTGGTTATGGCGTGGAGAGGCATCATCTGCACGTCACGGACCGGCTTGGGACGCTCCCGGGTGAGGGGTAGCCAGGGGAGGGGTATTATGGCCGCCGGTGGCACGCCGCCGGATGGTGTGGCCCGGTTGATCCGCTCCTGGAACACCGCCCACTCCCGCCCGCACCAGTCGCTGGTGAAATAGTCGTCCGAGCAGAGCGCTATCATCACGGAGCTGCTGCGGGCGGCCTCACGCAGTTCCGCCCGCCAGTGCGCACCGCCCTCAAGGCTGAGCCGGTCGAGGAATCCACTGCTGTTGACCTCCCGGCTGATTCTTCTGCCGATCTCGACCTCAAGTCGTCGGTGGAAGAACTCCACCAGGTCGCGGTCGGGGCGCCGGGCATAACTGAGGAAGAAGTACGGCGGCCGCTCGTCCGGCCTGCCCACGCCCACCTCGGCGTTCTGCTCGACGAGAAACCTGCTGTCGATCCGCCCGCCGCCGGCCGACCGACCCCACCGTGGTCGCGCGTTCTCGACGTTCCAGCGGAACTGCCGGACCGACGGGTCGCCGGGGTCCTGCGCCTCCAGCGCCTGCAGCATGGTGTCCAACGTCCCCGGGCCCGGCTGGGCCAGGGCGTGCCGGACCAGCGCCATCACCCGTACCGCCAGCGGCTCGGCGGCGGGGAGCAGGACCGTGCGGCCGAGCCGCCGCGACACCTCGGCCACCCAGGCGTCGAAGGTGTCCGGCTGTTGCAGGTCCCAGACGTGACTGAGCGCCGCGTAGATCCTGAGCTGGTCCCGTTCCGGCAGGAGCAGGTCGGTCTCCGGCGCCGGAAACGTCAGCGGGACGTCGCGCTCTCCGAGGTACCCGACCGGGGCGCGGTCCGGCCAGCTGTCGGTCAGGTCGATACCCGCCGGCGAGGCGGGCGGCCCGCTGAACCCGGGTGGCTCACCGGACGCGGGCGGTGCGAGGGAGTCGGAGGATCCGGGAAGCTCCGGAGGATCGGCGGGTTCGGACCGCTCCGGGCGCGTGGCCTGGCCGTTGGCGGGAACACGGCTGTCCGGCAGGACCGTCGCGCTCGACGGCACCTCGCGACCCGCGGGTTTCCCGATGGACATGGTCAACAGTCGGAGGTACAGACTCAGCGGCAGCTCGTCGTGCCGCCGGGACGTCGTGAGCAGCGCGAGGCAGCTCGCCAGCGAGGCGTCGCGGCGGACGAGATACCCGGCGACCTCCGCGATGAGGCCCGGGCGGTCCCCCAGCAGTTCCGCGAGCTGGCTCGCCTCACTCGGGTTGACCATCGTCGTCTCGGTGAGGAGGAGGATCGACTCGGCCCGGCTCAGGCTTCTTATAGGTACGGTCCACCGATCCCAGGAGCCGGCCGTTCCGGCCACCACGACCACGTGAGTGTCATCGTCCGGCAGATGCTCCTTGACGTCGTCCGGATTCCCGGCCCCGACGAACACCAGAAGCCGCCGGGACCCGCGCCGATTCGACTCGGACCGCGGCGGCTCGGGTTGCGGCCGGGCGTCAAGATCACTCAACTGGCCGGGGATGTCGTCATCCGGCCGGCAGGAAATCCACCAGATCAGGTCGTATCGCATCCGGAACCGGTACGAGTACTCGACCGCGACCTCCGACTCACCCATGTCCGGCCGGGCACCTTCCGCGACGAGCACCGCGCGGCCGTCACGGTCGAGAAACTCGGCTATTCGGTCGAGATCGTCGTCCCGTCCGATGAAGAAATCATTTTCCACCGGGGCCTTGATGGCTGGTGGCAGTGAGTCCGGGCTGCGCGTGGGAAGTGAATGAGCATCGCCCGGCCGGCCGCCGCGTGGCGCACCGATCCGAGTGAGCAGTTCGGCCACCGCGGTGGCCGAACCAGCCCGGAGATCGACGAAGGGCATCGAACGCAGCGGTTCCGGCAACGGCTCCCGATCGATGACGACGCGCTGGATCCGGCTGCCGGACGGCGCCCCGTCGCCGAGCAGCTCCCACCGCTCCAGCTCGGTCACTTCCGCCCCCGGGTCGGACCGGGTGACGCAGTACTCCCGGGACAGCACACAGATCAGGTGCTCCGCGCCCGACCGCAGCGCCTTCTCCAGGGTCGCCGAGAGACGCTCGCCGCCCAGCGCGTTCCAGCGGATCAGATCGACACGATGGCCACGCGAGACGAGGATCTGCCTGATCCAGTCGGCCCAGGGCTGGTTGGCCCCGACGTAGCTCACCGCGACCCGACCGGCTGTGGCGACCCGACCGGCTGTGGCCGGCCCGGACCGCGCTGTCGGCGCTGTCGGCAGTGGCTGCCGCACGGGCGCCTCGTCGCGGTCCGGCGCGCACTGCCACTCGACCGGCGCGTCCACGCGGGCCGTCCGGCGCTGGGGCTGCTTCCAGACGGAGTTGTGTCGACGGGGAGACGCCGCCACCGCGGTCTCCCCGGGCTGCCCGAAGGCGGGTGGCACCGCGCTGGCCGCCTCGGTGGACAGGACCGGCGGCGGTGTCCCGCGGGCCCGTGACACCTGCCGGGCGATCGCGTGCACGACGGCGAAGTACCCGTCCTCGCCCTGCGGCTGGGTACGGAGCAACGTGTACAGATCGTGGGCCGCGTACGACTCGCCCAACTCCGCGGTGACCCGCGCCGCCGAACTGTCGGTCAGCGCGCTCAGTTTCGGCCAGCGGGCGACCTGGCCACGCCGCCACATGATGGGCAGCAGGCGCGGGACGTCGCCGGGGACACGGGCAGTGCCGGTAGTGCCGGCAGTGTCACCGGCCGCTTCGGCGGCGGAGGATCCGGATCGCAGCCGTTCGGTGAATACCGCCCACTCCTGGCCGCACCAGGGATCCTCGAAATAGTCATCGCAGCACAGAGCGACCATGACTGGGAGCTCGGCGACGGCGCCGATACCGCGGCCCGGCGAGTCGACGGGAGCGAGGCCCGGCCGGGCGCTGAGCACACCGGTCATCGAGGCGCCCTCGCGAACCCGTACCTCGCGCTCGAGGTCGTGGTGAAAGCGCTTGATCCAGCGGGTGTCATTACCAATTGCCGAGCTGAGTAAAAAGCAGTCCATCCCGCCGCCCCCGTTGGCCGCCGCTTCCCCCGGCTGTGAACCACGCGCTCGCGACCCGCCGGAAAACGCTGATCTTCATGCTAGACCACTGGTCGCCCAGCCGTACTGACTAATAAGGGACAGCTTCGGTCGCGGCTGGCGAACCATGTCGCCGTTGTTCATCCGGACGCGATCGGGCCGGAGAGCCGCGGAGCCGCCGCTGGCCGCTCCTTTAGGGCCCGCACCAGCCCCAATAGCGAGGCGGAATGTCGCCAAGCAAATGAATGACCCGCCGGACGGCGGTACGGCCTACGAGTCCGGACCGGGCCGGACGATCGGCGGGGGCCTGGCGCGATCCCGATCACATGGAGACGTTCGGCGGTATTCTTGTCGAGTCTGCCGCCTGTGTGTCGGGTAAACCGTCGGACGGGGCGCGTCGCGGTGGCCACCTCGGCGGTGTCCGGGCGCTGTCCGCCGCGCGGCGGACGTGGGAGTCCGGGCGTGGCAGGCCCAACCGGCGGGCGGGATCGCATCTGGGGAGCGGGATGGCGCACACGCGCGAACCGGTCGACCGCGACGGCGGGACGATCCTCATCCTGACCCTGGGCTATCTGATGCTGGCCGCGATGCTCGCCGTGGTCGTCACCGACGTGTCCGCCCTGTACCTGGCCCGTCGTTCCGTCGCGTCGGCCGCCGACGGCGCGGCCCTGGCCGCCGCGCAGCGGATCGACGAGAACGCGATCTACACCGCCACCGAGGATTTCGAGGCACTGCCGCTGTCGGACATCATCGACGCCGTCGACGAGTACGAGGCACAGGCGGACCCGTCCGGCCGGACCGCCCTGGACGCGTCCCTCGTCGACGCGACGACGGTCCGGGTCGAGGGCAGCCGGGTGGTCGAGCTGCCGGTGGTTGGCTTCCTCGGTGTCGGCCCGGTTACCGTGCGCGCGGGCGCTCAGGCCCAGTCGCTGGTCAGAGCGCCCGCCGAGCCCTGAGCCACCGCGGCGCCCAGGCGTCGCCGAAGCTCAGGCGCCGTTGAGGCTCAGAGCAGACGTCGCCGCGGCTCAGACGTCGCCGCGGCCCGACGTCATCTCCGCGCGTGGGGACGGCACGGCCGTCGGCCCGCCGGAGCGGGCCAGGGCCACGTCGCGGCCGGGGTCGTCGTCGGGGCGCGGCGACGCCGCCGGGAGCGCGATCCACCCGGCGGTGGCGGCCACGAGATCGTCGAAGCCGTGACCTGTCCGGATCTCGGCGAGGTCGGAGACGTCGCGCACCAGGCGGGCGACCCACTCCGCCGGCCGGCGTGCGGCCAGCGCGACCGCGTCGGAGGCGTGCTCGACCGCCTCGTCCCGGTCCGGGAACTCGCGGGCGATCGCGGCCCGCGACTGAGCCATCCGTACCGAGACGATCATGCCGGTCTGGCCGCTGCGGGCGATGAGCGAAGCGGCCCGGTCGAGGTAGGGGGCCGCCTCGTCGGCCGCGCCGACGGTGGTGAGCGCCTCGGCGCAGGCGAGGGCCAGGTCGGCCGGTGAATAGGTGTCGAGGCTGAACCCGGGGCGCCCGTGCACGTCCTCACCGAGTTCCGCCATGGTGGCCCAGGCACGTGCCACGGCGTCGCGCACCCCCGCGGCGTCACCGGCGGCGGCGCAGGCGCTGGTGGCGACCTTGCCCGAGATCAGTGCGCGGGTGGGGCTGCGGCCGGCGATCCGCGCGGCCGAGCCGGCGATCTGCAGGGCGACGGCCGGGCTGTGCGGGCGCACCACCCGGGCGCGCAGGGCCAGCGCGCGCGCGGCGAGCGGGCCGTCCCCGGCCGCGCGGGCCAGGGACGCGGCGCGGTCCGCGCGGGTCGCGGCCTCGCCGTGCCGGCCCCGGTCGTACGAGGCGGCGGCGGCGGTGGTGGTGACCGCCGCGTGCAGCCACATCCAGTCGATGGCGGCGCGGCCCCGCAGCCGGTACTGCTGCGGGATGGTCCGGCTGGTCTCCTCGAGCGGCTCGAGGGCGGCCGCGGTGATGGCGAGATCGACGGTCTCGTAGTTCGCGACGGCCGCGCGCAGTGCCCCGAGGCACGCGTCATGCAGGCTTGAGGCGGTCTCGTGGCCGGCGGCCGGCGGCCGGCTCTCCGGGCTCATCGGGACCACGCCCAGTACGCCGGTCGTGAGCAGGACCGCACGTCGATCGACGCCAATCGACACGAGGGGACCCTCCGTTCGCAATCCGGTCGCCCGTGTCCGCTCGGGTGTCTTCCGGGCATCGGCGGCCGGCTGTTGCGAGTGCGCATATCCGCTGACCTCACGTCTGTTGCCGTTGTGTCGTCTGCTGTCCCGTCGCCGATGACGGAGGCGCCGTGCCATGACGGGGCGCCGCCGGGCGATGCCGGCCGCCGATGCCGTAGGTCCGCTGTCGTCGACGCCGCCGCCTGTCGCCGGGCGACGCCGTCGTCAGTGCTGCCGATCTCGGGTACCGCTGTCGCCGGGTGCCGCTGTCCTCGGGTGCCGCCGTTCGGCAGACGCGGCGCGCCGTGCGGAACACCTGGCGCCCCACAATGTCGCGAGAACGAAGGGTCGGCGTCATCCTCGACGCATTGGTCGATTCGACGGCTTCGTCGCCGCCAGGGCCTCATCGCCCGTGCATGATGCCGTCGCCCACCGGAACGGTGCCCGCGGCGGTGCGGGCCTCAACCAGTGCGGGCTCCCCCCGGCACCATGTCGCCCGGCGGTTCCGTGGGCCCGCGGACCTCGTTGTCCGCCGGCCTGGGAACCGCCGCGCCGTGCGTCGCCCGGGCTTCTCACCGCGTCGCGATGCAATCGACGATATCGCTTCGCGCTGTCTCGGGAGCGGCTCGGGTGCGGGGCGTGATGTGGAACGCACCTTGCCTGTTGCCGTCCAGGAAACATCGTGCTCGATTTAGTGCGCTTGATGTGACCTCGGAGCCCCGATGTTAACCGAATATTTCGGCGTGCTGTTGCATGTTTCTTTCCCGTGACCTGCATCTCGGGGTGTTCGATGGTTCGAAAGGAGGTGCGGAGGGACCGTCCGTCCCGGACGCGTCGGGACCGCCGACGGGCGCCGGCCCGACCCCGTGCCGCACTGGGGCGGCGTGCCACGGCACGGTGCGGATCCGGCACCGTGGTGCGGATCCGGCCCGGTGGTGCCGCCGGCGCCGCTGGTCCCACGTCCGGAAGCCGCTCCAGGTGTCCCGCGGCGGGCCGTCCGTGGGACACCCTGAGGCCGTCCGCGGGGCTCGCGCGGACGGGGTCGGTGGGGGCCGGATCAACCGTTCGTCGGCTCCCGCGCGCACGCCGGTAGGCTGGGTCACATGGCCGTCGACCTCTCCGAGGAGATCAAGAATCTCGACGCGACGCTGACGGGCATCGAGACCGTGCTCGACATCGAAGGACTGCGTCGCCGCGCTCAGGGACTGGAGCAGGAGGCGGCTGACCCGGACCTGTGGAGCGACCAGGATCGTGCCCAGGCGGTGACGAGGCGGCTGTCCGCCGTGAAGGGCGACATCAGCCGGGTGGAGGGCCTGCGGCGCAGGCTCGACGACCTCATCGCCGCCCTCGACCTCGGTGACGAGGATCTGCTCACCGAGGCGGCCGCCGACCTCCCCGCGCTGGCCCGGGACATCTCCACCCTCGAGGTGCGCACCCTGCTGTCCGGCGAGTACGACGAGCGGGACGCGATCGTCCAGCTCTCCGCCGGCGCCGGCGGGGTGGACGCCGCCGACTGGACCGCCATGCTGCTGCGGATGTATCTGCGCTGGGCCGAGCGGCACGGGTACGCCACCGAGGTCTTCGACACCTCCGAGGCGGAGGAGGCCGGCCTGAAGTCGGCCACCTTCCAGGTCAAGTGCCCCTACGCCTACGGGACGCTGCGCAGCGAGCACGGTGTGCACCGGCTGGTGCGCATCTCGCCGTTCGACAACCAGAACCGGCGCCAGACGTCGTTCGCCGGTGTCGAGGTGACTCCCGCCGTCGAGGTCTCCGACCACGTGGACATCGACGAGAAGGAGCTCCGGATCGACATCTTCCGGTCCTCCGGGCCGGGCGGCCAGGGCGTCAACACCACGGACTCCGCCGTGCGGATCACGCACCTGCCCAGCAACATCGTCGTCACCTGCCAGAACGAGCGCAGCCAGCTGCAGAACAAGGCCGCCGCGATGATGGTCCTGCAGGCCAAGCTGCTCGAGCGGCGCCGCGCCGAGGAGGCCGCGGAGAAGCAGCGCCTCACCGGTGGCCCGCAGGACGTCTCCTTCGGCTCACAGATCCGGAACTACGTGCTCCACCCGTACCAGATGGTCAAGGATCTGCGGACCGAGGTCGAGACGTCGAACACGAGCGCTGTTCTCGACGGGGATATCGACGACTTCATCGACGGTGAGATCAGGTGGCGCCGGGCCACCGAGAAGCAGGGCTGAAAGGTCTTTCGCGCGGCTTCCGGCCAGGTTTCGGTAATTCCTTCGGCCGGTCTTGTTCGGAAAGTCGCTGATTTCGCCCGCCAATCCCGTTCACCGAAGTGAACAGATCGGTCACCGCACGAAATCCGGATCTTCGGTCGGTCGTGTTTGTGTACCGGGTCATTACCGTCCGCATGTCGAGGCGGACGTCGGAGGATTGGCTCTCCGGCCGTGCGCGTGTAGAGTTACGCTCCGTTTGGCATCATCGCTCGACGTGGTTCCCTCGGACCCGTCGGTAGGTGCGGGATGGGGGCATCACGTGGATTCGCGGTTCTGCCGCTCACGGCACACCCGGTCGAAGTACTGTCGTTCCACGTACTGCCGACTGAGCTTCTTCGACGATACGGCGGGTGGAATGTCCGAACTCACGGTAGTCGCTCCGGGGCGTGACAACCGATGACCGGGATGTCGACGACCATGGCGGCCTCGCCGGACGGAACGTGGCCCACGGGCTCCCCGGGTGACGGCTCGCAGTCGGCGCCGTGCCGGGCCGCACTCCCGGTGCTGATGTACCACAGCATCGGTGACTCGGCGAGCGCCGACTTCCGCAGGTGGGAGGTGCCCACGGGGGTCTTCGCCGAGCAGCTCGGCAGCCTGGCCGAGCATGGCTACACCGTCACCGGTCTGTCCGACGCGCTGGCGAACCCGCGGGAGCGTCAGGTCGCGGTGACCTTTGACGACGGCTTCGAGGATTTCGTCACCAGGGCGCTGCCCGTTCTCGCCGAATTCGGCGCGGCGGCGACCCTGTACGTGCCGACGGCCTACGTCGGCCAGCGGGCGCGCTGGCTGGAGACCTACGCCGAGCGTGAGCTGGCCCTGCTGGACTGGCCCGCGCTGGCCGCGCTGGCCGACCGGGGGATCGAGATCGGCGCCCACGGTCACCGGCACGTGGAACTCGACGTCGTTCCGCCCGCGATCGCGCGTTACGACGTCACGGCGAGCATGCGCACGATCGCCGACGAGACCGGTCACCGTCCGGACAGTTTCTGCTATCCGTTCGGTTACCACTCGCCCGGTGTCCGGCAGATCGTCGAAAGCGCCGGATTCGGCTCGGCGTGCGAGGTCGGATACCGAATCCACCGCCGCAGCCGTTCGCGTTTTCAGGTCAGTCGCCTGATCGTCGGCCGTTCGGTCGGCGCCGCCGACATTCTGCGGCTGGTGACGGAGGGGCATCGCGACGCGGCTCTCGCCGCGCGGCGCAGGCTTCGGGCGGGCTGGCGGGCCTACCGTTCGATCCGGTGGCGCCTGGGTGTGGAAACTGCGTGAGTGGGCCGCCCAGGACGGCGGTCATTGTCTGCTGCCATCTCGTCGAGCGATGGGACCTGCTGATCCGGGCGCTTGATTCGCTCGCGGCCCAGGAACACCGGGCCGATCAGATCGTGGTCGTCGTCGACGGCGATGACGAGCTGCACGACCGGATCATCGCGCGGGGCGGCCCGGAGACCGTGCTCGCCACCGGCTACCGGTCAGGCCTCTCCCACGCCCGCAACGTCGGCCTCGCCGCGGTCGACGCCGAGTTCGTGGCCTTCCTGGACGACGACGCGGTGGCCGACCCGAGCTGGCTGGCCCGGCTGCGCGCGGCGCTGCTGGCCGACCCCGACGTTCTCGGCGCGGGTGGTGTCGCCCGTCCCGACTGGGCCCCGCCGGCCGCGGGGAGCGCCCCGCGCTGGTTCCCACCCGAGCTGCTGTGGACGGTCGGCTGCACGCACCCGACGCATCCGACGGGCCGCATCCGCAACCTGTTCGGCGGCTGCGCGCTCTACCACCGCCGCGTGTTCGACACCGTCGGCGGTTTCGATGACCGGCTGGGCCGGCGGCACCGCGGCGGCGCCGGGTGCGAGGAGACCGAGCTGTGCATGCGCGCCCGGGCCGCGCTGCCCGGCGGGTACTTCGTGCTCGTCCCCGGCGCGCTCATCCGGCACCGGGTGCACGCCGACCGGCAGCGGCCGCGCTACCTGCTGCGCCGCTGCTGGGACGAGGGCCGGTCGAAGGCGACGCTGCGCTCGATCGTCCCGCCGATGCCGCGCAGCGCCACCACCGGACTGGCCCCCGAACTGGCCTTCCTCACCCACGCCGTTCCCCGCGGTGTGGCCGGCGGAGTGTCCGCCACCCTGCGGGGGGACGGGCACGGGCTGGTTCGCGCCGGGATGCTGATCGGTGGCTCGCTGACCACGGTGGTCAGCTTCGCGGCGGCCACGGCGCGTGACGCCCTGTCGTCGCTGGCACCGTCACCGGGGCGCCCGTCTTCGCGGCCCCGCCCGCTGCCCGTGCGGCGACCGGTCGCCGCCGAGGTCGGCCAGGACGCACACTGACCACACGGCCCGCGCGGCCGGGCACCGCGGCCGGGCCACGGCGCCCGGCCCGCGACGTGACGCGACCCCCGACGGGGCCACGCGGCGCGGGGCGACACCAGGTGGGGCGACGCGAGATGGGGAGTGGGCGTGGGTGCGCAGGCGGGATGGGTCGCGCTGGTCGGGGGCGGGCCGGGCCGGGGTGATCTGATCACGCTGCGCGGCCTGCGCCTGCTGCGGCGCGCGGACGTGGTCGTCGTCGACCGCCTCGCCCCCCGCGAGCTGCTGGACGAGCTGCGGGCGGACGTCGAGATCGTCGACGCGGGCAAGGCCCCGCACGGCCACAACCTCACCCAGGACGAGATCAACGCCCTCATCGTGGAACGGGCGTCGCGTGGCCTCGGCGTCGTCCGCCTCAAGGGCGGTGACCCGTTCGTGTTCGGCCGGGGCGGCGAGGAGGCGCTGGCCTGCGCCGCCGCCGGTGTGCCGTGCGAGGTGGTGCCCGGGGTGACCAGCGCGGTCGCCGTGCCGGCGCTGGCCGGGATCCCGGTCACCCACCGTGGCATCACCCAGGACGTGGCGATCGTCAGCGGTCACGTCGACCCGTCCCACCCCGGTTCGACGGCGGACTGGGACGCCCTCGCGACCGGCCCCGGCACCGTGGTCGTGCTCATGGGGGTCGCGGCGCTGTCCCGCATCAGCGCCGAACTGATCAAGCGCGGTCGGTCGCCGCGGACCCCGACCGCGGTGATCCACGCCGGTGGCACGGCCCACGAACGGCTGGTGACCGGCCCGCTGGGCGAGATCACCCGGCTGGCGCTGGCGGCGGACGTCTCCTCCCCGGCCGTGATCGTGATCGGTGAGGTCGTCGCCCTGCGCGACCAGCTGGCCGTGGGCCGCATCCCGGACGCCGTGGACGACGGTCCCGCCCAGGCGGGATGAGCACGACTCATTCGAAGCGGATCTCGGCCAGCCGGGCGGCCTCCTCGCGGCTGATCCCGCGCACGCAGGTCCAGCCCTCCCGGGCCAGCGACCCGTCCCGCAGGGCCGCGCGCATCCGGGCCCACGACCGTTCGTGCCGCCGGAACGACCGGTGGGGGACGACCCGTCCGCGCGCGTGCTGCCCGGCCAGCGCCGCGGCCGGTGAGGTCTCCAGGAAGACCAGGTGGGCCGGACGGCGGCGCAGCCGGGCAAGGGCGGCCACCGTGCGCCGGGCCCAGGTCCGGGTGCCGCACTCGTGGATCACCAGGTTGCGGCGCGGACCGGCGGTCCAGGCCGCGATCCGCCAGTAGTGGACGGTGTGCACGACCGGCCGGTAGAGCGCGTAGGGGAGACACCCGAGCCGCCGGGCCAGCACGGCCCGCACCTGCGCGGAGTCCAGCACGAGTGGGTCGTCCACCCGGCCGCCCGCCGGCCCGCCGTGGTACAGCCGCTGGATCAGCGTGCTCTTGCCCGCGCCCGGGATGCCCGCGACGACCAGGACACCGCCGGCGGGAACAACCATCGACCACCCGGTACCCGGGTCGTGGTCGGGTGCCGCGCCGGTGGCGCGCTCGCTCATCTCAGCGAGGGCGGAACGCGCATGATGCTCCTGACGGCGGTGTCGGCCTGGGGCGGTCCTGGCCCGGGGCTGTGGCGGCCCGGGACTGTGCCGGCACAGGGGCGAGTCGGCACAGGGGCGAGTCGGCCCCGGGGGGGCTCTACACCTGGAAACGCTCGTCAGCCGCCAAGCGTGCCCGCCCGGCCCCCGAGGCCACACCGGGTGACCGGACCACCGCTACGGACGGCGACGTCCAGGGAAGCCGACAGTTGGCGCCGAGCTGGCTCAGACGCGGTAGCCGGCGAGGAGCACCAGCGCGAGCAGCACCGTGAGCAGGGCGACCAGTAGCTGCGGCGAGACGGTGAACGACGAGTGGTGCAGTGACTCGCGGGCGGCACGGCACGCGGGGCAGCGCCCCTCCGCGACTGGGGCGGCGCACCTCGCGCAGACCAGGTCATCGCAGCACATGCCGTCCTCCTTCGGCCCGGTCCGGCGACCGACGGCCTCGAGCACGCTGGTCCGTCACCGGCTGGACGCGATACGACGTCTCCACGGTACGCCCGACCGATGCGCTACGCCGCCGTAAGCCGTCGGGGCGGGACGGGCCACGGCGGACGCGCGCGCCACGAGGTTGCGAGACCTGACCCATCCGACTACGTATCGTGATGGGTCTGCTGTGCTGAGTATGAGGAGGTCCTGATGATCCGGTTGGCCTCCGTGACCAAGCGCTACGCCGCCGGGAGCCGGCCCGCCCTCTCGGAGGTCACCCTCCAGATCGGCGCGGGAGAGTTCGTGTTCCTGGTGGGTCCCTCCGGCTCCGGCAAGTCGACCCTGCTGCGGCTGCTGCTGCGCGAGGAACGGGCGAGCGCGGGCCTGGTCGAGGTCGCCGGGCGGGACGTCGCGCGCATCCCCGACCGCAGAGTCCCCCAGCTGCGGCGGACGGTCGGCTGCGTCTTCCAGGACTTCCGGCTCCTGCCGGACCGGACGGTCGCCGGGAACGTCGCGTTCGCGCTCGACGTCGTCGGCCGGCCCCGCCATGTGGTCCGAACCGTTGTCCCCGAGGTGCTCGAACTGGTCGGCCTCGCCGGCAAGGAGAAACGCTTCCCGGACGAGCTGTCCGGCGGCGAGCAGCAGCGGGTGGCCATCGCCCGCGCGTTCGTCGGCCGGCCGCGGGTCCTGCTCGCCGACGAGCCGACCGGCAACCTCGACCCGGCCACCGGCTCCGAGATCATGGAACTGCTGGAGGACGTCAACCAGGCCGGCACCACCGTGCTCATGGCCACGCACAACGCCGGCCTGGTGGACGCGATGCGCCGCCGGGTCCTGGAACTCGACGCCGGCAGGCTCGTCCGCGACGAGCGCCGCGGTGGCTATGGCGCGGCGCCGGTCACCATCCCCGACCAGCGGACCGAGCCGGTCCGCCCGGCGGGCGGGGCGGTGGGCTGATGCGGCCCGGCCCGCTCCTGGCGGCACTGGCCACCAGCCTGCGCCGCAACCTCGCGATGACCTGCGCGGTGGTCGTCACCGTCACGATCTGCCTGGCCCTGCTCGGCGCCGGCCTGCTGCTGCGCGCCCAGGCCCGCACCGTCGACCGGTTCCTGCTCGACCAGATCGAGGTCGTCGTGGACCTGCAGGACGGGCTCACCGACACCGACCGCTCCGCGCTGCGCGCCGAGCTCGCCGCCGACCCGCTGGTCACCAAGGTCACCTACGAGAGCAAGAAGGACGTCTACGAGCGGTTCCGCCGTGACTTCCGGAGCTCGCCGGACGTCGTGGCCGGTATCGGCCCCGACGACCTCCCGGCCTCCTTCCGGCTGACCCTGGTCGATCCGCGCGACGCCGGGGAGATCGTCTACGCGTACACTGGCCGGGACGGGGTCGAGGCCGTTCGGGATCAGCGTGCCCTGCTCGGGCCGCTCTACCGCTTCCTCGACGCGTTCACCCTGGGAGCCTTCGCCCTGGCGGCGGCGCAGGCCGTGGCCTCGTTCGCGCTGATCTACACAATGATCCGGATCTCCGCCCACGCGCGCCGGAAGGAGACCGCGATCATGCGGCTCGTCGGCGCGACCAACGCCGCGATCAGAGCGCCGTTCGTGCTGGAGAGCGCGCTGGCCGGCCTGTTCGGCGGGCTGCTCGCGGCGGGCACCCTGGTGCTGGCCAAGATATATCTGGTGGACGGACGATTCGCCCATCAGACAATGTTCCCTCTGTTCGGATGGGACGCGGTGTGGACGGCGGTCGCGGTGGTGCTCGCCGCCGGGGTGGCCGCCGCGGCGGGGATGGCCTCCGTCGCGCTGCGCCGGCACCTGCGGGTGTGACAGCGTCCCACGCACGGCTGCCCCACGGTGGGGCGGAGACGGGAACGTCACGGACGGGAAGCAGGGCTGAGGAGCAGTGCCGAAGGAGACCGGGCGCAAGCTGATCGCGCAGAACAAGCGCGCCCGCCACGACTACGACATCCTCGACACCTACGAGGCCGGGCTGGTCCTCATGGGCACCGAGGTCAAGGCGCTGCGCGCCGGCCGCGCGTCACTGGTGGACGGGTTCGCGCAGATCGCCGACGGTGAGATCTGGCTGCACAACGTGCACATCCCGGAGTACACCGAGGGCACATGGACGAACCACGCCCCGCGGCGGCGGCGCAAGCTGCTGCTGCACCGGGCCGAGATCGAGAAGCTGATCGGCAAGACCCGCGAGGGTGGTCTCACCGTCGTCCCCCTCTCGCTCTACTTCAAGGACGGCCGGGCGAAGGTCGAGATCGCGCTGGCCCGGGGGCGCAAGAACTACGACAAGCGGCACGCCCTCGCCGAGCGGGACGCGGCGCGCGAGATGAGCCGGATCATGGGCCGGCAGGCGAAGGGCCGTGTCTGACCGGCCCGTGTCCGGCCAGCCCGCGGCGCCGGGCCAGGACGGCGAGCAGGCCGTCCGCCTGCTCGCCGCGTTCGACGCGTTGCTGACCCCCACGGGAGCGGACCTGCTGGCCGCCGCCGCCGCGGCCCACGCCGACGGCACGGAGCTGCGCGCCGGTTCCCGGCTGCGCGCCGCCGGGCATCCCCCCGAGCTCGTCGCCGCCGCGTTCGCCCAGGCCGAGCTGCGGGCCCGGGCCGCGGCGAAGTTCAGCCAGGCCGAGCGGATGTTCTTCACCCGGGCCGGGCTGGAGCAGGCCTCGTCCGAACGGGCGGCGACGCATCGGGCGGCGAGGTTCGCCGGCCTGGGCCGCCTCGCCGACCTGTGCACCGGCATCGGCGGTGACCTCCTGGCCCTGGCGGCCGAGCACCCGGTCCTCGCCGTCGACCGCGACCCGTTGCACCTGCGGATGGCCGTCCACAACGCGCACGTTCTCCGGGGCGGTGCGCGGGAGAACGGGTCCGGCGGGGTCGAGGCCCGGGCGGCGGACGTCCGGGACGTCGACCTGGCCGGCGTCGACGGTGTCTTCGTCGATCCGGCGCGGCGCGGCGGCGAGCGGCGGATGTCCGCCGGAGCCGGTGAACCTCCACTGGCCTGGTGCTTCGGGCTGACCGAGCGGGTCGAGGCGGTCGCGGTCAAGGCGGCTCCGGGGCTCCCGGTGGAGCTCGTCCCGCCGGGCTGGGAGATCGAGTTCGTCGCGGACCGACGTGGTCTCAAGGAGTCCGTGCTGTTCTCGCCCGCGCTCGCGACGGCGTCCCGGCGGGCCACGGTGCTGCTCGGCCCGGGCGACCGTTCGGTGCTCGACACCACCGGACCGCGGGTGGCGACGCTGACCGGCGATCCGGACCCCGCCGGTGCCGAAAGGGACGACGATTCCGGCGCCGGTACTGGCACCGGCACCGGTGGTGGCGGCGGTCCCAGTAGTGGCGGTCCCGGTGGCGGGCCCGTCCCGCTTCCGGTCCGGCCACCGGGTGAGTACCTCTTCGACCCGAATCCCGCCGTGACCCGGGCCGGGCTGGTCGGCACGCTGGGCCGCCTGGTGGGCGGGTGGCAGATCGACCCGAGGATCGCGTTCCTCGGCGCCGACCGGCCGCTGGCGACCCCGTTCGCGCGGACGCTGCGGGTCGAGGCCGAGATGCCCTTCGACGTGCGCCGGGTCGCCGCGGCGGTACGCGCGGCCGGCATCGGCGCGCTCGACGTGCGCCGGCGCGGACTCGCCGGGGACGTGGACGCCATCCGGCGGCGGCTGCTGCCGGCCCGGCGCCACCTCGTCCCGGGAGGCCGCACCATGACGGTGGTGATGACCCGGATGCGGGACGAACCGTGGGCTCTCCTGTGTACCGACGTCACCCAGGCTGATCAGGCGTATCAGTCTGATCAGACGGATCGGACAGGTCGGGCGGATCGGGTGGCCGGGACACGGGGCGGTCCGGCCGGGGACTGAACACGGAGCCGGCGATGGTGAGCCCGAGGTTCAGCGCGACCAGCGTCAGTCCGGCGTACAGCGGCAGCAGCGGTGTCACCCGCAGAAAGCCCAGCGCGCCGGCGCCGGCACTCGCGAACATCACCGCGGGCCCGACCAGCTGCCGGGGCCCGCCCGACCCCCGGCCCCCGCCCAGCCGGGTCCGGACGGCGAAAGTGGTGATCGTGGTGGTGAGCACGTTCGTCGGGATCTCCGGCCTGGCCAGGTGCTGCGCGGTCGCGTGCTGCAGCCCCATCGCCACGGCCAGCGTCGAGACGATCGCGTACTCGGCTCCCCCGGGATGATCCCGGTCCGAGCGGCCGCCCGCGGTGACCGCCAGCTCCAGGACGTCACCGAGCCAGCGGGCCGCCACCGCCAGTGCCACGGCCACCAGGACGGCCTGCGCGGCGGTCACCGCCGCCAGCCAGAGCCGGGGGCGCCGGCCGAGCCGGGCGCCGACCCGCCCGCCGGCCAGCGCCCCGAGCACGAAGCAGCCGAGCGCGTTCAACGACAGGATGCCGGAGATCCCGGTGGCCCCGGCGAGGGAGAAGCCGAGGACCACCACGTTGCCCGTCATGTTGGCCACGAAGACCTCGCCGAGCCCCAGGAAGGTCAGCGAGTCCACCAGGCCGGTCAGTGCGGCCATCACGAGGAGCAGGGCGACCGTCCGCCGCTCGGAGCCCGTCGCGCGTTCGCTCGCGGAGGGCACCCGGCCAGTGTCCCGGACCCGTGCTGGTCACCGGTCGTGACGCGCGGTGGTCGCGGCGCGCGGTGGTCGTGGTGCCGCGGTGGTCGTGGTGGCCGCCGGTATGGCCGCCGTGGCCCGGCCGCTCAGAGGCGGAGCGGACGGATGGGCGCCGCGACCAGGGCGGGGTTGGTACGCCAGTCGACCCCGGGCACGTCGATGTACAGCTCGATCTCGTTGCCGTCCGGGTCGTAGATGTAGAGGCTGTGGGTGACCGTGTGGTCCGACGCGCCCGCGATCCGCACACCGGCCCGCTTGACGCGCTCCAGCGCGGCCCGCAGCTCGTCGTCGCTGTCACCGACCTTCAACCCGAAGTGGTAGAGCCCGACGCGCCGACCGGGCGGCAGCGCCGCCGCGTCCGCCCCGACCTCGATCAACAGCAGCTCGTGGTGCGTGCGGCCGGAGGAGAACGCCGCCGCGGGCACGCCCAGACCGGACGACTCGCTGATCTCCGGGAAGACCTGCCGCCAGCCGAGGATGTCCCGGTAGAAGGCGACGGAACGCTCGAGTTCACGCACGTACAGCACGATGTGTCCCAGTTCCTTGATCTCCATCGCGTTCCCCCTGCTCGGATCGTCTGTGTCTTGAACGTTCAACTATATAGACGGTCGACCTGTTCCAGCCTCCTGTGGTCTGTTCCGCCCGGCTGGCGGGGCGGTGCCGCTCGCCCGCCCGGCCCGCGGGCGATGTCGGTGCCGCCGGCGGTCGCCGCGCCGGGCCGGGCCGTAACCGAGTGGTCGAGTCGCGGCGCCGTGTGGGAACATGCGGTGGGCAGTCGGCGTTGGATCGGCTGTACACACGCACCGGACAGCACACGCCAGGGGGTGACCGGCTTCGACTCCGGACGTCGAGGCAGGGGAAGCGGGCCGAGGATGAGCGGTTATCTCGTTAACGATCCGTTCAGAACAACAGCTGCCACTAAGACGCAGCCTGCTAGCTCCACTTACGCCCTCGCGGCCTGAGTAGAGACCAACTAGCCGTCAGCCTGGGAGTTCCTCCGGCCCAGGATCTGGCGTCGACAGGAGGATCACCGTCCCACCCGGTCGCGGGGTGAGTCGGGAAATCTAACAGCGACTGAGCCTGCGCCGGCTTGCCTGCGGGACCGGCGGGGCTGAGAAAAAACAAGCAGGCTGCGCCCGGAGAAGCCCTGTGTCGGGGCCGGAGGACGCGGGTTCGATTCCCGCCACCTCCACCGACGCCGAGAGGGGCCGTCCACCTAGGACGGCCCCTCTACCAGTAGAAACGCCAGACGCCTCCGCGATCCCGCCACCGTCACCGGTGCTGGTGAGGACATGGTGCGGACGAACCGTTTTACGGGGGATCGCCGCGGCGACTGTCTCCGCCGCCGCCTGCCCGGTCGACCGCAGCAGATGCGCGTACGTGTTCCCCGTCATCGACGTCGAAGAGTGACCGAGGATCTTCGAGACGGTCGTGATGTCGATGCCCTCACCAAGCATGATCGACGCCGACCCGTGCCGAAGATCGTGCAAACGCTTGGGGGAGAGTAGGCGTTCCCCGATCTCGTCTCCCGCCGCCAGGTCGACGGGCAGAGGTTCGGACAGGTGCAGCACCGACCGCGAGCCCTGGACGGCGACACCGAGCACGGTCACCTCCCCGACCGGCAGCCGGTCCCGGTACAGCGTCCACGTGCCCGCCGCCGGCCGGTACCGGGTACCGATGACAACCGTGACCGCCCCGGCCTCCGCCTCGACCTTCACTGTGCCGAGCAGGCCGACCCGCCGGGCGATCCGTTGCATCTGCCGGGTGAGGTATTCCGGGGCCAGATGCCGCCCTGACGGATGCGTGAAGATCAGGTCCCGGAGCTGGACCGGCCTGCCGTGCTCGTCGGGCAACGTGCCGTTGTCCCATGCCGGCCCGACGGCCTCGCGTTCGTCGTCCTGGCGGAGACGGTGCACACCGAGAGACCCAACCGTGACCTTTGCAAGGTCGACCTTCCGGCGGCCGGACTTCGTCTTCGGTGCCCACACGCCGAGCGACGCACCGGACCGGGTGATCTGCTGGCGGACCACGAGTACCCCGGCGTCCTCGTCGAGTCCGGGCCAGGTCGCCCCGCACACCTCACCGCGGCGTAGGCCGTGCAGCGCGATCAGTTCGTACGCCGCGGCGAGTCGGTCGCCGGCGGCCTCGTCGAGGAACCGGCCGACCTCCTCGGCCTCCCACGGCTCCACCTCGGGTGTCGAGTAGGACGCCAGCTCAACACCGTTCGCGGGGTTGAAGTCGAGCTTCCGCTGTCGCACCGCGTCGTTCAACGCGGTCCGCAGCATCTCCAACACGTCCTTCACGGTCGCCGGCCCAACCGGCCGCCCCCGGCGTTCCCGGGAGGCCTTCACCGCCAGCTTCAGCGCCGCGTCGATGTGCTCGGCCCGCAGACCCGACAGCGGCATCGTTCCGATGAACGGCACCAGGTGCAGCCGGATGAACTGCTCGTACCGGGCCCGGGTGGTCGGCCGGAGCGCGTTCTTCCTGCCCAACCAGTCGTCGAGGTAGGCGCCCACGGTGAGCTTGCCGATGTGCTGCTGACCGGCGCGGATCGCTGCCCACTTCCGGTCGCCGTCGTCTTCGGCTTCCTTGCGGGTGTCTCCGCGGAACCGGACCCGGTCCGTGCCGGCCAGCGCGACGAGCTCGGCCGGGACGCGGAACTCGCCGGAGTAGAACCCGTGCCCGCGCTTGGTGCGGTCGGGGCAGGTCCCGGCCGGGTACTTGCTCTTGGTCTCCGGGTCCCGGCACCCACACCGGTGCTTAGCCGTGATCTTCACTCGGTGTCCTCTGTGGTCGGGGTGACGTCGTCCGCGCGGGGTGCATGCTCTTCGCCGAGTGGCTCGCTGGCTGCGGCCAGCTCTGCCAACGCGGTCACGTCCGCGTCTAGGTCCGGGAAGTCTTCCGGCAGCGCCAGGCCGAGATCGCGAAACTGATCGCGGATGTCGACCAGGTTGGGTTCGATTTCCTCGAGCGCCTGGCGGCTCTTGTGGACAAGCCATGCGTCAACCGCCTCCGGGCGGTCGGTGTCCCGGCGGTACTGGTTGAGCTCGGGGGTGGACGTGGCCTTCACGAGGTGGATTCGCCGCTGGTGCCACTCCCATTCGGCGACCAGCCGGGAGCACTCGGCGTACAGATCGCCGTGTTCCTCCTGCCTGCGGTCGGTGGGCAGCGCGAGCAGTCCGCGCGCTTTCGCCTCCCTGATCCACCGGTGCACCGTTGTCGGCTTGACGCCGTTGGCCTCCGCCAGATCCTGGGCCGGCCGGGTGTTCAGCGCCCCGGCCTGTAGGAACCGTTCAGCGACGTCGGCGTAGAAGCTGTCCGGCTTGCGGTAGCCCTCTGGAACGTCGAGGTGGAGATCGGGCGCAGGGTGCGGTTCGCGTGGCCGGTGCGCCGACCAGACTCCGGGGTACTTGGGGTCGGGGGGGCGGTGGTGGAACGGCGAGACGAGTTCGGTCAGGGCTCGACGGCGGGACGGCTGGTTGACCGCCGCTTCGATCCGCTCCCATGGAATCAGCCGCAGCAGGCTGCTACCGGGCATGCTCGTGGGCCGGTCGGCGATCAACCGCAGCTCCCGGATCGCGAACGGCGCGCCCGGCTCCTGGTCGCACGGGGAGACGCGAAGCAGCACCGCCCCTTGGCCGAACCCGATCTCGTCGGTGAGGTAGGCGGCCCACCCTGACCGCCGGCCCTCCTCGGGCAGGGGCGTTTCGAAGCTGAGGATCTCGTGGGCGTCCAGGGACAGGGGGATCACGTAGGGCGCGCGGAAGCGTCGTGGGTTGCCCTCGTGGTCGGTGTAGGTCTGCACCCGCGGCAGGTCGGAGCGCACGGGGGGGCGCCCTGGGTTGGCGGGGAGTCGCACTCGCGGTTGGTCGTCCTGGTCGTCCACGCTCCGACGGTAACGACCCCGTCCCGAATAGGCAACGTCCGCAGAAACACCGTGTGTGTCCGCTTTGACATACCGAACGTGTGTACGTAACGTTCGGCGCCATGGAAGCGTATGCAGCCGCAGAGGCACACAATGTCTCGCTTGCGGACCGGGTGCGTGACGCACAACTGCCGCCGCCGGCCGAACGGGGACGCATTCGACGTGAGTCCCGCGCTGCGCTGCGCGACATCGCTGCCGAGCTGGGTGTCAGCGCCATGACCGTCAGCCGGTGGGAGCGGGGGGAGTCTGAGCCCCGCTTCGAGCACGCGGCCCGGTACGGGCGCCTGCTCGATCAGCTCCGTGCGGCGACGAGCTCGGCTCAGGTGTCGGCATGACAGCCCGCGTCCAGCCGAAGCGGGGCCAGTGGACCGCCCGTCAGCTCCAAGCCCTGCCCGTCACGGTCGATGTTGAGACCGCCGGCAGTGCGCTCGGTATGGGGCTGTGGAAGGCCCGCGCGCTGATCCGGGACGGCCAGTTCCCCGTGCCGGTGATCCGCCACGGCTGCCGGTACATCGTCCCGACCAGTCCGATCCTGGCCCTGCTGGGAGTCGAACCCGCCGACGTGGACGGGCCGGTGAGCGCCGGGTGAGCCCTCACCGCCACCCGCGATCGCGCCGACGACTCCGAGGACAGATCGAATGAACTCCCAGAACGAAAGAGGCCACCTCCGGCGGGAAGGTGGCTCTCTCGCAGATCAGCAGGCAGGCGGCCGAGCGGATCCCGTACAGCGTACGACGGGTCGTGCCCGTGTCGAGGTCGAGGTTGCTCACCTCCGTGTCCAGCTCCGCCGGATGGCCGCGGGCTGTGGCAGGCCGTTGCGGACGGCTGCTGATGAGCGGCGCCGTGAGGGCCGTCGCTGGACTGACGAGCTCGTTCGGATGGGGCGGGTCGGTGCCTGACGTGGGGATCAAGCTCATCGTCGAGATCCTCGACCACCACCAGGACGTCAAGGACTCCGACGGGCGGACTGTCGGCCTGACGGTCGGCGAGCTCCGCGATCTCCTCGTGCTCGCCGAGAACGCGAACGACAAGACCCGCGAGACGTTCGGGCCGGTCCACGAGGTGTGGATCATCCGTCGCGCCAACAAGACTTCGCGGACCTGGAAGAACGCGATCAACGCCCTGATGCGGAAGCGCGTGCTGGAGTACGCCCGGCGCGGCGATCGGGAGATGCGCGGCCACACCGGCCAGTACGCGGTGTACCGCATCCCGGGACTGTGCCCCGACCCGCCGCACGACGGCCGGCAAGGGTGCTGCACCTTCCCAGGGGACTGGGTCACCTCTCAGGTGACCCAGTCGAGGGAAGAGGGTCACCCGGCGGGTGACCCATCTACCGGAGTGGGTCACCTAGCAGATGCGAGTGGGTCACCTGCTGGGTGCGAGTGGGTCACCCAGCAGATGACCCCTTCTCCTCTTTCTCCTCAGACCCCTCTTCTCTCTCTCGCGGATGCCGTCGCCGAGCGCGCGCTTCGCGCGGTGGGCCTCGAGGACGAGAGAGAGATCAAAGACTGCATCGACTGGATCACTGAGGACTGCCGGCCGCGCACGCCCGCCTGGTGGCGCACCGTCGCTGAGAACGGCGACCTGCCCGCTCACATCGACCGGTGGCGTGCACAGCGTGCGTCCGCAGCGCCGTCGCTGCCCGCCTGGTGCGGCAAGTGCGGCGACGACAACCCGGCCGCCCGCACCAACCCACGCTGGCGAGTCCTCGACGGCCAGCCGTGCCCCACATGCCATCCGGACGCGATCGGGAGACCAGCGTGAGCGACAGCCTGACCACCACCCCGCCGCACGACCTCCACGCCGAACAGGCCACGCTCGGCGGCACGCTGGTATCGACCGCCGCCATCGGCGATGTCGTCGAGATCCTGCGCGCAGGCGACTTCTACCGCCCAGCGCACCGCCTCATCTTTGAGGTCGTCGGCGACCTCTACAGCCGCGGCGAACCAGCCGACGTCATCAGCGTCGCGGCCGAGCTCGGCCACCGCGGCGAGCTGGACCGGATCGGCGGACCCGCCTACCTGCACACGCTGATCTCCGCCGTCCCGACCGCGGCGAACGCCGGCTACTACGCCCGGATCGTGGCCGGGATGGCGGTCAAGCGGCGTGTCGCCGAGGCCGGGCACGCCATCGTGCGGGCCGGGATGAGTCCGACCGTCCCGGCGGACGCCGCGGCAGAGCAGGCCGAAGCTGCCCTCCACGCCGCCCTGAGCCACGCGGACGACGGCGAGGGGCCGACCCCGCTGTCGGCGTCCGTGTCGGCCACGCTCGACCGGCTGGAGGCCAGGGAGCGCGGGGAAGACCTGTCCGGCGTGCCGACCGGGTTCGCCGACCTCGACGAGCTCACCCACGGGTTCCAGCCCGGACAGTTGATCGTTGTCGCGGCCCGGCCCGCGGTCGGCAAGTCCACGTTGGCGCTGGACTTCGCCCGCGCCGCAGCGATCAGGCACGGCCGGCCGGTGCTGTTCGCGTCACTGGAGATGTCGCGCGCCGAGCTCGACGAGCGCGTCCTGTCCGCCGAGGCCCGGGTGTCGTTGCAGAACATCCGTACCGGCCGGATCGGTGACGACTGGGAGCGGATCTCCCGGAGGATCGGCGAGCTCGCCGCGGCGCCGCTGCACATCGACGCATCCCCCGGGCTCGGCGTGGCCGCGATCCGCACCCGTGCTCGGCGGATGCAACGGCGCGCCGGGCTGGACCTGCTCGTCGTGGACTACTTGCAGCTCCTGGTGACCGCAGGGAAGAGCGAGAACCGGCAGCAGGAGATCTCCGCGATCTCCCGGTCACTCAAGCTGCTCGCCGGTGAGCTGGGCATCCCGGTCGTCGCGCTCTCCCAGCTCAACCGTGCCGTTGAGCAGCGCGCGGACAAGCGGCCCCAGCTCTCCGACCTCCGCGACTCCGGGGCCATCGAGCAGGACGCCGACATGGTGATCCTCATCCACCGCGAGGACGCCGTGAACCCGAACTCGGCGCGGGCTGGCGAGGCAGACCTCGTCATCGCCAAGAACCGCAACGGTCCGCAGGGGTGCGTGACGGTGGCGTTCCAAGGCCACTTCTCCCGCTTCGTGGACATGGCGAACTGATGGACGCCGCCGACCTCCGCACCGAGACCACGGCCCGCGTCGCCGCCCAGATCGCGACCGCGCGCCGCCGTGCCGCCGCCCGCCGAGATGCCGACCGGGCCAAGCGGGCCCGCCGTGCCGCCGGGGTCGACACCCGCAACCGCCGCAAGCTCGCCCGACTGGAGAACCAGTGACCACCACCAGCCCGACCCGGATCACGGTCTACCCGCGCCGGCAGAAGCACCCCGCCGGCACCCTCGACGTCACCCGCGCCGGCCGGTACGGCAACCCCTTCCTCGTCGACGAGCACGGCCAGGCCGAAGCCGTCCGGCTCCATGCTGCGTGGCTCGCCGGCGCCGGGCCGGACAGCTACCCCAACGGCCGCCGGAAGTTCCGCCTGTCCCGGTCGTGGGTGCTGGCCAACCTGGCCGCTGTCGTCGCCGCGACGTACGTCGGGTGCGTGTGCGGACCCGACGAGCAGTGCCACGCCGACACGTTGATCCGCCTTGCGTTCGACGCCCGGGAGTCCGCGTGATCGCCATGCCCGCTCCCGACACCGCGGTGTGCCGCCGGTGCGGCCGGCTCCTCACCGACCCCCGATCCCGCGCCCTCGGACTCGGGAGCGGATGCGCCACCCACCTACGCCCGGCCGCCCTCGAGAACCTCGCGGACGCCGCGGCAGCAGCGACGGCGCAGCTCCACCTCGAGTTCGCCAGCGACGAGTGACAACGGCCAGGGCCTCGGCACGCGGACCGCCGTCCGGGCCCGCGACCGGACACCGACCACCGACGGAAGGAAGACCATGCACCTCGTAGACGGTCAGGTTCCCGCTACCCCGGAGCCTCTCCTCGTGTTCGACCACACTGCCGACGAGACCGCCCGCACCTGCGCTGACTGCCGCAGCGTGTTCCGGGCCCGTGTCACGGCTGCCCGGTACGTCACGGCCGGCCTGGTCCCCGGGGACCGGCTACCCGCCCCGGACCACATCTGCCCGACCTGCCTGCCCGCCCCGGTGGCGCAGGTCGTCACCGCGCTGGACACCATCGCCGCGGCCGGCGTCAACGAACACGTGCTCGGCCTGGTGCAGCACGCGCTCTCCCAGATCCGCGCCCACGCCCACCAGGAAAACCACCGCGCCGTCCTCACACAGCTGTACGGGGCGCGGCGCACCGAACCCGCCGTCATCGACCTCGGCCACCAGGAGCTCTGCGACGACACCGGCCTGTACGTCTCCGCCGAGCTGTACGGCGGGCAGCCCCGCGTGAAGATCGTCGACAGCGGCGGCTACCCGTTCGCTGACCTCGACGTCGACGCCGCCCGGGAGATGGCCCAGGTCATCTCCGACCTGATCGCCACCGCGGAGACCGCGGCCCGTTTCTGACCGCCCCGCCCGCCGCGGCCGTCACCGCGGCGGGCCCCATCCCCCGGGAAACCTGATGATCCACACAGCCACACTCACCCCTACCCCCACCGCCCTACGGCCCTCCACGCCCGCACCTGGCACCGGCAACGGCCAGACAGCCGGATGCGCAGGCTGCACCGTCCGCTGGCCGGTCGGCACCAACGCCGCCCACTGCCCGACCTGCCACCTGAGCTTCGCCAGCGTCGGCGGATTCGACGCCCACCGCACCGGCCCCATCGACCGGCGGCGCTGCCTCGACTCCACCGAACTCCACAACCTCGGCTACGCCCCGAACGACCGCGGACGCTGGCGGATCCCCCTCGACCCCGACGCCGCCGCCCGCCTCACCGGCACCTGGACCCCATGAGTCCCCGGCCGGACGGCTCGACCCCATGAGTCCCCCGCGCCAAACCAGCCCCGCACCGGCCCGACCCATCCACGGAGAGGAATCCGATGACCCTTCCATCACCGGCGCAGTGCACCGCGACCTGCTCCGGCAGGCAGCGGCCCGACCTGGCGGGCAAGCCCTGCCGGAACCCGCCCGTCCGCGGTGGCACCGTCTGCCGCATGCACGGGGGCAGTGCACCGGCGGCGCGGGCCAGGGCGGCCGAGCGGACCGCGGATGCCGGGCTACGGGCGCTGGTCGCCGGATATGAGATCGCCCCGGTCGAGGACCCGTTCACCGCGCTGATCACTCTCGCCGGTGAGGTCCTCGGACTGAAGGACGCCGCCCGGGGCCTGGTCGCCGATCTGGACAGCGCCGGTGAGGAAACCAGCCTCGCCGTGTACGAACGGGCCCTCGACCGGTCCGCGAAAGTCCTCGGAGACGTCGCCCGGCTGAAGATCGACGACAGGTTGGCGCGGATCTCCGAGCAGCAGGCGAACACCCTGGTTCAGGTCATCGCCGCGGTGGTGCGCCGGTTGGGGCTGGACATCGACGACCCGCAGGTTCGGGCCGCTGTCCGTACCGAGCTGGCGGCGGTGCAGCCGTGACGAGTCCGTGGTCGATCGCCGCGGCGGCGTTGCGCCCGTCGGAGTGGGGCCGCCGGCTGTGGGGGTCGACGATCGAGGGGGCGTTCATCCGCACCGACCGGGAGCGGGGCGGGCGGCCGGTGCTGGTGTTGACCGTCGCCGGGCCGGGTGGGCTGGTCGTATACGAGCTGGTCGGCATCGCCGAGAACGCCCTGTGCTGAGCCTGCCGGCCGGAACGGGTCGCGGTCCGTGTGACCCATGGATGAAGCGTTTCGGGTCAGACCCATGGATGAACCCCGCGAGTCGGCGTCAATCCCATAGACGCGGACCCATGGAGGGTCTCGAATCCCGCAGACCCATGGAGGGTCTCAACCGGTCGCGTGGGCCGCCTGGGGCCGGCCATCCCCGGGCCCGTAGACCACCATCGAAAGGATCACGACATGGCACAGCACGAACTTCTGACCGGACGCCCGGAGTGGCAGGCCGTCCAGGCCCGGCGCGACGAGCACGAAACGGCCAAGAAAAAGGCCCGGGTGAAGTGGGAGGCCGTCCAGGCCAACCACCGTGCCGCGGTCGAGACGGCGATCGCGAACGCGGACCCGGTACCGCCGGCGCCGCCTGTCGCACCGTGGTCGGAGACGGAGGGCTACTACCTGGCGAAGCAGCACGAGCTCACCAGCGCGTTCCGGGTGGCCGCGGCGGATGTCGCCGGGCCGGTCGCCGAGCAGTTGCAGGCCCGGGAGCGGGAGTTGCTCGACCAGGTCCGTGCTCTGCTGCCCGACTTCGGGCCTGTGGTGGACGAGCTGCACGCGCTGGTGGGCACGTGGCGGGAGCTGGCGACCGCGGCGACGAACGTCGCGTACAGCACCGCCAAGGTCGGAACGCAGCTCACCCCGGCGGACGGCGTCGGGGGCCTGGCGGACGTGATCGAGAAGGCGCGGAGCGGGGGCACGTTCCTCGGTGAGATTCAGGGGCAGGGCCGCGGCCGGCGCCGGGCCTAGCCTGATCACAGGGCCACCCGGGGCCCGAATGCCGGGATCCGCACCCGCGCGGCAGGCGGGATGTCAGAGGCCAGCAACGCCCCACCCATCCCGGGATTGGGGCCCGATGACCAGGAGAACGCCACGATGGCCACGCCACGTATCGCCCGGCCCGGCCCGCGTCGCCGCGGCCCGCTCGCCCAGGGCGACGCCACCCACATGCCCACCCAGCCATCCCAGTCGGCCCGGCGGGTCGCCAACGGCTCACACGAGACGTCCCCGGCCCGCCGTGGCCGCGGGCAGCTTGCCCAGGGCGACGGGGTGACCGCGCTCGTCGGCACCCGGCAGTCGATGCCGAACGGTGAGAAGGCCGCGGTCAGTGACCTGCGGTACCGGCTCGGCAGGTAGGACCCCGGCGGGGCGGGTGGCTCTGCTGCCCGCCCCGGCAGACCAGGTAGCTAGAGCAGGCGACGACACGGACCCCGGCACTTCGGGGCCTCACAGCAAGGAGGAAGCAGGCCATGGCCTACGAGTACAACGTCGGCGGTAGCGGATCGGCGTACGGCGGGCACGGGACGCTCGACGAGCGTGCCACGGCCAGGCAGGAACGGGCAGAGCGTGAGGCCCGCGGGTGGATGGGCCGGACCCACCTGTCCGGGCTCGACGTCGGCCGGGTCAAGCAGATCCTGAAGACCCACGGCCCGGCGATGACGGCCGGCACCCGCGGTGCGCTCGAGCAGCTGGTCAAGGACAACGTGGGCCCGGTGGAACTGGCCCGGGAAGAACGGCAGGCAGCCGCACGTCGGGCGTCGACCGGCTGACCAACCCTCAATCCGAGGTTGAACGTTCGAACGGCCCGCGCCCCCCGATGGACGCGGGCCGTTCGTGGTGTCCGGCGTCAGCCCGCGGCCGGGGCCGACGGGTCTTCCTCCCAGACGAGAACGTGGTCCAGGCCGTCACCCTCGTACGTCTGCGCCCACGTCAGCGTTGCGTCTGCCGGTACCCGCTCGAGAATCGCCGCCAGCAGCGCATCCCGGCCGGTGCCCGCCGGCACGGGCAGTTCTACGACCCGGACAGGCCCGGTCACCGCCGGACGGCGGGGCGCCCCGCGCGGGGTCGGATCGTGGGTACGTGGGCTGCGAGCACGAGCGCGCGGCGGGCCTCGCGCACCAGGCCGCCGAGCTCGTCGGCCAGACCCGCGGGCAGCTTGGATGCGGTCGCGGCCAGGAACGCCCGGAAGTACGGCACGAGCAGCAGGAAAGCCCGGCGGGTCGACCAGTAGGCGCGGATGTCCGGCGCCCGCCGGGCGCCGGCGAGCACGTACGACAGGCTGATCACCTTGTCGGCGGCGAGGACGGCCGCGATGTCCGGGCGGAGCTGGGCCAGGCGGCGGGTCGCGCCGTCCGGGTCGTGCCGGTACTGCTCCATGGCGATGTGCTCGCCGTGGATCAGCCACAGGCCGACCAGAGTCTCGGTGCCGCAGCGGTCGCCGACCTCGGCGCCGAACTCCTCGGGCCCGGTGTAGTCGGGCACGTCGTGCAGCAGGACGGCGGCGACGAGCGCGGGTGGTGCGTCGGGTAGGTGCCGGCCGAGCAGGGTCGCGACGCGGACCGCGTGTGCGAGTGCGGGTGCCCCGTCGATGACGTGCCCGGTGCACCAGCGGCGCGCGATGGCGAGCGCCTCGGCGACGACGGGCGGCCGTGGGGGTGCGAGGACGGACCGCCGGGCCGGTCCCCCGACCGGGTTGGTTGCTGGCGATGATGGGCCGGTGACGTCCGGCGAGCACGACATGGTTCGTCCCTGGGATGAGGATGATCTGTGCGTGGTGTGCCCCGGGCAGGTGCATGACCGGGGCCGGTTCGATATCGCGGACGGGCCGGGCCCTGCCAGCCGGTATGACACCAGCCGCGGCTACCGGTGCGATCTGGTGAGCGGGGTGCCGGTCTGCGTCCACCCGCACAAGATCGGGCACCCGCCGGGCCGGTATGCCTCCGCGGGACAACGCTGGCCCGCGGAGGCCGATCTGGGGCCGCCCCCGGGTCCGCTGCCGGACGATCCTGGTGCGCTTGCCGCGTGGATGACGGCGCTCGTCCGGCATGCGGGTGGGGGTGAGCTGGACGCGGTGCTCGCCGAGGCGGAGCGGGCCGCGGCGGAACTGTTCCCGCCGGATGCGGTGCTGGACGCCCTGCGGGTCGCGCTGTCTTCTACCGGAAGGTGAAGAAGTGCGAACGGCCGCCGTGGCTGATGCCGATCGACTCGTAGTGCTCGAAGAGGATCCGCAGCCGCCGGCGGGTCTCGGCCTGGCCGATCCAGTAGCGGCGCGGGATCTCACCCCAGCCCGCGGCCCGGTACACCTGGTCGGTGTAGCCGTCCTCGTCGTAGGTGAACCGCTCGTTGTCGGTGCTGTGGATGAAGGAGACCGTGAGGTCGGCCTGGATGCGGCTCAGGATGGTGAACTGCGCGGTCAGCGCGTGGACCATCTCGTCGACCGGCGCGGACACCTCGAGCTCGGCGGCCCGCTCGTCGCCGGTGGCCGCGAACACCGCCGCTTTCATGGCCATCGCGCGGAGCGCCTCGACGAACAGCCGGGGCCCGTCCTCGTCGAGGTCCCACTCCGAGATGATCGGGTAGCCGGTGAACGTCGCCCAGCACTCCGGGTACTTCAAGGTGCTGGTGCGGAGCCGGGGGAACAGCGGGTGCATCTCGATCGCGTCCAGCAACGCGGCGGCCTGCGGGCCGATGGCGTACGGAATCGGCCGGTCGACGGCGGCCGGCTGCGGGCCGGGCTGGTGCTTGGTCATGGTCGCGGTGGCGTTCCTGGCGGTGTCGTGGTTCACGGGAGCCTCCCGGCGCTGTGATGGGGGACGGCGGGGCGGGGACGGCTCAGTGGTTCCGTTCCCGCCCCGCCTCGGGCCGCGGACCGTCCTAGCGGCGAGCGGGGACGATCGGCGTGCCCGTGTGCGGCGGGTCCGGCCTACAGACCCGAGCGACGGACGCGCCGTCGCTCTCCTCCGGGTCTGCGAGGGTGGCCGGTCTGTGCCCCGCCGCGCACGACCCATGACACACTCCGCATCAGAGACGCAACAGGCCGCAACTGTTGTTACGGCCGTAACGGCTGCGCTTACGGGGGCAGACGGGAGTTCCGATGCACTCTGACGAGGACGCGGCACGCCGCCGGCTCGCTCGCCGGCTCGAGGAACTGATGAGCCGGCACGGGTACAGCCGTCAGAGCCTCGCCGATGCGACCGGGTTCAAACGGCCGCAGGTCAGCGGGGCCATCGCCGGCAGAATCGTCCCGTCCCCGAACCTGATCAAAGCGTTGGATCGGGAGTTGCGTGCTGGCGGCGAGCTCATCAGCCTGTGGAAGGACGCCAAGCTCGAGGAGCTCCGGAAGGAGCTCGACACGGAGCTGCCCGGCCCGCGGGCGCGGAAAGGGGTCGAGACGGACCGGCGAGAGGTAGTGGAGCTCGGCGCCCTGGCGGTCGCCGCGGGCCTGGCGGGTGAGGTGTCCCGGCGGATCGCCGGCGGCGACCCGGACCCGCTCACCCTCGACGAGCTCGACGAGCGGCTCGACCAGATCGGTGCGGCGTACACCACCACGCCGCACGCGGTACTCACCCCGCTGATCGTGGGTGGCTGGCGGGATGTGGAACGGCTCCTCGACGGCCGGCTGTCCAGCCGGATCCGGGGCCGGCTCACCCTGGTCGCCGGCCTGTACGCGTTCTACGGCGGCCGGCTCGCGTTCAACGTTGGAGACGACGCCGCCGCGCGCCGGTTCGCGTCGCTCGCCGAGCTGTACGCCCGCGACGTCGGTGACCCGCTACTGACCGGCTCCGTAGCGACCCTGCAAACGTCAATCGCCTACTACACCGGCCGGCACACCGCGGCGGCCGACATCGCCGCACAGGCCCGGATCGGCGCCCACCCGTACCTGCGGGCCCGGCTCGCCGCCTACGAGGCCCGTGCACGCGCGGCGGCCGGCCAGCACGACCAGGCCCGGCAGGCACTCCGCGATATGCAGGACGCGGTGTGGCTCGGCGAACCGCAGCCCGCAACGGAACCGTTCGGCGAAGAACTGACACACACCTTCGTCGCGGTCGTGTCCGGGCGGCTCGGTGACGGCGAGACCGCGGAGCCGCATGCCCGTCGGGCGTTGACGATTCTGGAGTCGACCGGCGGCGGCTACGAGGACATCGGCGGAACGTACAACGCGCTGGCACAGGCGCTGCTACGCCGGGCCCGGCCGGACCCGGAGCAGGCCGCGGACGCCGCATCGCGAGCACTGGCCGCCCTCGAGGGCCAGCCAACCCGGACAGTTATCCAACGTTCGGGGCAGATCTGGCAGGAGCTGGGCGCACGCTGGGAAGGTCAACGGGCCGTCGTCGAGCTCGGCGAGCGGCTACAGGTTCACCGGCGGGCACTACCGGTTGGGAGCAGCGGATGACCCTCGAGTTCGGCCAGCCAGACGCCCAAGGCGTTCCGACCGTCCTCACCCCGCGGCTGGTGCTGCGCGGGTGGCGGCCGGCGGACGTCGGCCCGTATTTGGAGATCGTGACCGGGGAGGGGATGGCCGACCACACCCCCCAGCCAAAGACCGAGGCTGCGGCGTGGTCGCAGACCGCATTCCAGATTGGCCACTGGGCGCTGCGCGGGTACGGCATGTGGGCGGTCGAGGACCGGGTGAGCGGGCAGCTTCTGGGCCGGGCGGGCCTGTATGAGGCGTTGGGCTGGCCGGGCCTCGAGGTGGCGTGGACGATCCGCCGGGAGCGGTGGGGGCAGGGCCTGGCCACCGAGGCGGGGGCGGCGGCGGTTGAGTTCGCGTTCGATGTCGTGGGACGTGACGACGTCATTTCGATCATGACTGCGGGGAACGTCGGGTCGGTCCGGGTGGCCACCAAGCTCGGCCTGTGGCGGGACCGAGCGGAGACGCTCCAGGGCGCCGAGTACGACATCTACGCCATCGACCGGAAGACCTGGGAGTCCACTCGCGCAGCATGACGCCGCGGTCTGACGACCCGCTACGCCGGACCCGCTGAACCCGCTACATGCCAGCTCGGAGCTGCTGCGCGGCCCGCTGTCGCGCTCGGCCACCCGCTACGCCGTAGCGGCCTCACAGCGGGTTCGTAGCGGGTTCCGCCCCGGGGTGCGACGGTGCGACATGCCAGGCGCCGCAGCAGGTTCGGGTGCGACGCCGGGTGCGACGCGTCGCGGGTCTGTCGCACCCCCGTCGCGCCCGGGTGCGACGCCCGGCCGTCGAGGGTGTGACGCCGTGACAACGCCTGCGGTGCAGCCGGTCCGGGCGTGACAGCGGGTGTGACATCCCCGTGTCGCGTCACGGCCCCCGCCACGGGGGAGTCGGCGGGGAGGCGGGGAGATCTCCCCCGTCGCCTCCCCCGGCCGCGATGCCCTGCGGCACAGCCGGTGCCAGCCCGTGGGGGAGGCGGGGAGGCAGGGTGTCAACTTCCGTTACACCCCCCGAAACGGCTCTGTAGCGACCATCTGACGGCCTCCCTCCCCGGGCGCGTGGCCGCGAGAGCCCATGCAGCACAGGGTGTGGATCACACGCGGCAGGGGCGAGGCCAGGCCAGGCCGCGAGGAAGGGCGCAAGGCCGTCTCCGTGCCCGTCAGCCGCCCCGAATCGGGTCGTGGCGGGAGTTCGTCACCAGCCGCGGCGACCACGTCCAGGGCGGGTAGCGCAGGTGGTGCGGGTCCGTCGGTGGTCGGGCACCCACCGGCCGTACAGGTCGGCCATCGAGCAGACGACCACCTCGACCACGTCATCCCGCGCGGGGGGCGGACCCTCCGTCACCTGGCCCCGCCAAGCGCTGCCTTCCCAGCTGTCCTGCTGTCCTGTCCTGTCCCCGTCCCTGCCCTACAGGCCCCCTGGCAGCGCATATGACCCCCCGGGACAGGCAGACGACAGAGGACAGGACAGCCCGCAGGACAGCCCCGGGACAGATTGGGGGACAGCAAAGAACCTGTCGCTGTCGCCCCGGGTGTCGCGTGTCGTGTCGCCTGTCGTGTCGCGTCCAGATGGGGGGGTGTGGGGCTGTCGTGTGGCGTCGGCCCCGCCTCTGACCTGGGAGGCGACAGATGACACGACACGCGACACGACACGACAGGCGACAGCCCGGACGACAGCGAAGCGGCCCGTCTCCGACGAGGGAGACGGGCCGCTCGGTGGTGCTCAGGACGCCAGCCGTACCGGCCTGTCCTTGACGCTGCCCGTGGCCGCGATGTCGGCCAGCCACTCGGCGAGCGTGCGGTTGGCCTTGGCCTGCCCGCACGGCGAGCAGGACGGGAGCCGGTTCTCGCCGCGGTGCGGGCCGCCCTGGGCGCGCGGGATGACGTGGTCGAGGTGGTCAGCCTGCCCGCCGCAGTAGGCGCAGCGGCCCGCCCAGACGGTCAGGATCGTCTCCCGCACGCTGGCCGCCGGACCGTTCCTACTCACGCCGCCGGCCGCCCGGCCGCGCGCTCCCGCTCGGCGCGCTGCTCGGCACTGCGCCGCCGAAACGCGCCGGTGAACATCCGCTCCGCCACCTCGACGATCAGCTCGGCGTCCGCCACGCTGATGTCCGGGCACCGGTCCGGTGCCTGCTCCGGTGTGCCCTGCGCCGCCCACACCGCCCGGTCGTCCCGGTCACCGCAGGCGTCGAGGACGCCCATCAACACCGACGTCAGCCGCGACAGCAGCTCCACCGTCTCGTCGCTGAGTTCCTCGTACTCCGTCGGTCCGAGCAACGCCCGGGTGATGTCCGCGAGCATCCACGCCGCGTCCAGCCGGCGCTGGGTCGGAGTCGGCTGCCAGGTACTCATCGGGTTCCCTCCACGCGGATCTCCCGGCCGGTCAGTACGTAGGCGGTGCGCTGGATGCCTTCCGCGCGGCCCGCGGCCCGCGCCCGGTCCACCGGGGTGCGCTCCGGGTCGGCAGCGATCGCCGCCTGCCGCGTGACGACCTCGTCCAGGCCGCCCAACGCCGGGTCGGGCTCGCCTGCGGGGGGCTGCTCGGCGAGCCGGTCGCGGAGCTCGCAGGCCGCCAGGTCGGCCGCGGCCAGCTGGCGAAGGATCGCCGCGGTGGCCTCGAGGTCGCCCTGACGCAGGGCCCGGATCGCGTCCCCGGCCTGCCCGGACGCCACCGCACCGAACGCGCCAAAGGTGGCCGCGTAGCCGCCGCCGGCGAGCCGGTCGATCTGGGCCCGCGCCGCGTCCAGCTCGAGGGCGGTCGGGGTGAGCATGGCGGCCGGAACCGCCGTCCGGGGGATCACAGGGCACCGCCCGCGCGGGCCGTGTGCCAGGCCGCGGCCTGCTCGGCGACCGCAGCCAGCTGGCGGTACCAGTCGGCCGCCGCCGGGTCGTCCGCGGCGAACGACGCGGACACCCGGAGCTCGCCCGGCAGGATCAGGCATGGGGGCAGATCCGGCAGGCTGGCCAGCTCGAACCGCGGCGCCCGGTCGTCCGGGTCGACGTAGAGGGACGACACCAGTCGGGTGCTCATCGGGTCGCCGCCAAGGCCTCGAGGCTCGCCCGGGTGACGCCGGATCCGACCCTGATCAGCCTGCCCGACGAGGGTGCGCAGTACCGGCGGATGGTGGCCACGGACACGCCGAGCCGGGTGGCCGCCGCGGTGATGCTGACGGCGTCGTCGGGGGCCTGGCCTGGGGTGATCGGGGTCGGTTCGGGGGTGATCCGGGTCGACCCCGGGTCGACCTGACTGGTCGGGGCCGGGTCGGGGTCGACCTGCGGGGCCGGGTCGAGTCGGGTCGAGGTCGACCCGCCGTCCGGGGCCGGGGTCGGGTCGACCGGGGTCGAGGTGATCCGACCCCGATCCGGGGTGACCGGGTCGGATCCGACGAGGGTGGCCAGCACGTCAGCGCGGGTGATCGGCGCGCCGCTGCCGGCAAGGAAGGCGTGCCTGATGACCAGGCGGGCCCGCTCGGTTGGGGTGATCACGCGGCCACCGCCAGGCCCTCGACGCCGTCCACCTCGACGGCAGGGATGGGGGTGAGGGTGACGCGCAGCGTCGGTGCGACCGGCTTCATCGGGACCTCACCGAGACCGGCACGGGCGTAGGCCGCGCGGATCGCGTCGAGGTCGGGGGTCGTCTTGGCCGACGGGATCCGCTCGACGAGCGCCCGGCCGTACGTGCCGGCGGGGATGTGGTCGAGGAGCTTGCGGGCACGCCGCTTGCCGCGCTCGGCGGCGCGGGCCTGCTCGGCGGCCTCGTCGTACTCGGCGGCGGCGGCCTCGATGGTCGCGACCGGCGGCATGTCGGCGGCGGCGAGCAGGGCCGGGCCGGCGGGGGTGGCCTCGACGGCCGGGGCGGGGGTGAGGCAGTCGCAGCGGGCGGCGGGCATGCCGGGGAAGCCGACGCGGGCGGTGCAGCCGAGTGCGTCGTGGTCGGCGGGGCCGTGGGTGCAGCAGGCCGCCAGCGCCGGGGCCGCCACGGGGACGACCGCGGCCGGCGTCGGGGTGGTGGTGTCGCCGGCGACGGCCTCGAGGCGGTCGAGGACACGGACGGCGGCGACGAGGGCCAGGCGGCGGGCCGTGTGGGCGATACGCGCCCGGATCGGGCGACGTGTGGGAACGTAGAACACAGCGGGTCTCCTGTTATGGCAGGTGGTCCGTAGGCCCCGGCCGGGAGTGGAGTCCCGGTTCGGGGCCGCTGTCGTTTGCAACGGTTCCAACCTAGCGGACAAGTTGCAACGGTTGCAAGTACGATTCCCACATGACGTCACCGGACCCGGTCGAGCTGTGGACAACGGCCGACATCGCCCGCCGGCTCGCCCTGACGCAGGAACGCGCGCGGCAACTCGCCAACTCGGAAGGCTTCCCGGTACCGAGCTTCCGGCACGGCCGGTCGCGGTTCTGGACCATCGGCGACATTGAGGCCTGGATAGCCGAGCACCGGCCCGTGAAGACGGGCCAGGAGGACCAGAGAACCGACAGGCGGGACTGACCGCCCGCTCATGAAGCGGGCCGGCCGGGTGCTGGTAACACCCGAACCGGCCCTTGATCGCGAACCCTTGGCTAGAAGGGCCCACAACCCGTGTCACATCATGCCCGCAGCAGCCTGCCCGACGACGGCCACCGCGGCACCCGCGCGCCCGATCAGGACGTCCGGCGCGCACTGCTGAGATCCGACCTGCCTGGACCCGCCCGCGCCCTGGTGCACACGCTGCTCACCGTTGCCGACTACCGCACCCTGACGACACCGCCGGAGTTCACGCCGTCGCTGGCCACGCTCGCCACGATCAGCGGGTACAGCGAAGCGACCGTCAAGCGGGAGCTGAACCGCCTCGAGGTGGCCGGGTGGGTGATCCGGATCCGGCCGGCGGTGGCGGACGCACGTGCCAGGAAGACCCGCACCCGGTACCGGATGGCCGTTCCGGCTGGGCTCACGGTGAGCCCAGAGGAGTCGGGGGGTGGGCTCAGGGTGAGCCCAGAGCTGGGCTCAGGAAGAGCCACGGGCTGGGCTCAAGATGAGCCACAAGCCCTCCCTTCCCCTCACAGCCCTTACAGCAGCAGCGGCGACACCCTCGACGAGTACGACCACGGCACCGGGCAGACCGGCCACGGCCCGGCCCCGGCCGTCGAGGTCGACCCGCACGGCGACGTGGTCCAGGCCCTCACCGCCGGCGGCATCCCCGCGTCCTGGCAGGCCGACATCCGGGCCGCGCTCGACCGCGGCTGCACCGTCGGGCAGATCGCAGACGCCTACCGGGCCCCGATCACCGGCGCGGTGCGGAACCTTGCCGCGGTCCGCCGGACCCGTATCCGTGACCTGGCACCCGAACCCGCCCGGCCGTCCGGGCCGACCGTGGCGGTGCCGCCGAACGTGCGTTCGATGTGCCGCCAGCACGGCCTGCCCGGTCCGTGTCCTGTCTGCGCCGACCTCGAGGCGACCCGCGCGGCGGACGACGTCGACGAGGGCCAGGCCCCCGCCGTCGCGGGCGGCCTCGAGGTGCCGGCCGGCGGCGTCCTGTCCGCGGCCACCGTGGACACCCTCACCGCCGTCCGTACACGGCTACCGAAGCAGGTCGGCCCCGGGCGGCGGCGCTTGTGACCGCCATCCGCGGGCCCCGTACTCGATCGCCCTGCCGTCCGATCCGCCATACCGTGTGCCGATGTCACCCCACCGCGTGGTCGTCGACGCCAACATCCCCGATTTCATGTACCAGCACCCGGCCGCCCGCGAAGCGATGAGATCCGCCGTCACGGGCGGCAGCGTCGAACTGCTGGTCGATGCGGTCGTCATCGACCAGGTGTCCAAAATCGGGACGGGTATCTCCGGGACGGCCGATAAACGACAGACCTGCGTGGAGATCGTCGACGAGCTCTGCACGACGGTGCCGATGAGTGCCAGCGTGTTCGGCTTCGGCCCGTTCGGTGAAGGGCCGTTCGGAGGCTCGCCTCCCGAGCAGCAGCCGATCGTCCGCGCGGTGGTTGGTAACACAACCTCCCTGCGGGGCGGCACCCATCGTGACGCGATCATCGCGGCAACAGCTCATCGACAGCAGGCGGCCCTTGCCACCAGCGATCCGAGACTCATTAAGATCGCCCGGCGGATGGGCATCGAGGTTCTCACCCCGTATGAGTTGTTCCATCTGGTCGGCTTCGACCTCGCCGCAGCCGAGGCAGCGGGTACGTCCGACTCCACAAGTTGACGCTCGGACGGCACGAACTTTCCGTCCGCCTGGGTTCACGGTCCGGTACCGCGACGGCGCTCCGCTAGCCTGGCCCCCTCATACCGGGGGGACACATGAGGACACACGGCGTCTTTGGCGTGCTCGTCGCGCTCACGCTCACCGCAGGCTGCGGCAGCAGAACCGACCAGCCGGACCAGCCAAGCCGGCCAGCCGAGCAAGCACCCGACCCTGACCAGTTCATCCGCGACACCCGTCGGTTCGGCTACACCGGCACCAACCTCGAGGCACTCGCCATGGGCCGAACCCTCTGCGACCTACTAGGCGACCTGCTCGACGGATCCACTTTCGACTGGCGGACCACGGCCGAAATGCTTGCCGACGAGACCGGTGACCCACCCTCACACCACATGGCGCTGTTCACCACCGCTACGGAGAACCTCTGCCCCGCCGCCGACGAAACGCGGCCCTGACCAGTGATGCCGTCAACGACTGGCCGTAGGTAACGGACTGTCACACCGTCATGGGATCGCCCGGTGCGGGCACTGGTGCGGACATGGTGAGGACACCCGGCCCACTTTCAGCCCCTCGACCACCATCGTCCGCACCCGTCCGCGACCCGAAAACCCTTGCATTGCAGGCACTTCCGCCTACTCGCACTCTCGGCCACGCGGCCGGTCGAAGGGTTCGATTCCCGCCACCTCCACCGATGCCGAGAGGGGCCGTCCATACTGGACGGCCCCTCTACCAGTAGAAACGCCAGTCGTTTCCGCAGTCCCGCCACCGTCACCGGCGCTGGTGCCCACAGGGTGCCCGCATCGGACCGCGCGGGGGATCGCCGCAGCGATCGTCTCCGCCGCCTGCTGTCCGGTCGACCGCAGCAGATGTGCATAGGTGTTCCCGGTCATCGACGTCGAAGAGTGACCGAGGATCTTCGAGACGGTCGTGATGTCGATGCCCTCGCCGAGCATGATCGACGCTGAGCCGTGGCGAAGGTCGTGCAGCCGCTGGCGCGACAGCAGGCGCTCGCCGATCTCGTCGTCGACCGCCAGCGCCACAGCAATCGGCTCGCTCAGGCGCAGCACAGTCCGTGCGCCCGCCTGGGCAACGTCGAGAACGCGCACCTGTCCGATCGGCTCCCGGTCCCGGTACAGCGTCCAGGTGGCCGCCGGCGGCCGGTAGCGGGTGCCGATCGTCACGGTGCTGCGGCGAGCGCGGCCCGGGCAGCGGCAGCGGCGCTCTCGGGTTCGGGTTCGGGTCGGCGAAGGTAGCTACGGGCGAGCGCGTTGTACGAGCCGCCGAGCATCCCGGCCTGCTTGGTCTGGGTGTAGACCGCGATGGCGCTGCGGGCGTGTTCCTCGGCGGCGGGGTCGGCGAGGGTGGAAAGGATCGCCGCGGTCTGCGCGCGGGCCAGGCCCTCGCTGACGGGCACGGTGCCCGGGAGGGGCTGGCCGGTCCACAGGTGTGCCCATACGTCATCCAGGGCCCGGCGGGCGGCGGCGGGTTCGCCGGCGCGGGCTGCGGCGCGGGACTCGCAGACCGCGAGCATGGGCCGGGCGTAGGGATGGGCATCCGGTCGGCGCTCAGCGGCCACCGACTGCGCGCGGTGGGGCTGGTTGCGGAAGAACGCGAACGAGCTGTCGAGGATCGCGACGCAGTCCGCGAGTAGTCGGTCGCCGGCTTCGTCGGCGTGCTGGCCAGCCAGGTCGAGGTAGGTGTCTGCGGCGCTGTGGTGGCCCAGGTCGTTTGTTCGTGAAGGCCGTCCGTGGGATCAGCCGGCCCATGCGCTTTCTGCGGAACGAGATCACGGCCGGGGCGCTCGCTGACGGCATCGCCCCGGCCGTGATCTTCTCCGAAGAAGTGGACGCCGGCGATCTGTGGTTGATCGTCGGGTTCGAGTACATCCCCGGGCGGCCCGCTGATGGGGGTTTCCCGGAGCGGCTGCCGGATGGGTTGACACGGCCTTCATGACGATCCGCCTGGTCGACGCGGGGCACTCCCCACGAGAGGCGGAGGCGTGGGCGGCGCAACGAACGGGCTTGACGGTGGGCGACGACGCGCTGACCGCGTTCGCTGCATTCGTGGCCGGTCTGTGGACGTACCGGGCGGCCACGGGCGGTCCTAGCGGACAGTGGGTCCGGGCCGCCCGTGACTACGCCGCGTGGAGAACCGGGGTTGCGGTCGGCTGAGGCCGGGCGTCGCGTCGCACGACCGCATCGTGGTCCGCGGACTGCGTGCACTCCGCAGGTGGCTATGCGGGGGAGCGGGCAGCCAGCGGCGGGTCCGGCGTCGACCGCACCGCCTTCTACGGCACCCGGCTCTACGCCGATCTCCGCGCCGAGTTCGAACGGCGCCTACGGACTCTCCAGCAGGCTGGCGATCAGCTCGACCCGCGCGACGCGCAGATCACCCGCCTCAAGCCGAGATCACCGGGCTGAAGAACCGTGTGGTCGAGTCAACCAGCACGATCAACGAACTCACCGAGTCCCAGACCCAGGCCCTCGCGCGACTCGCCGCGCAACACGACGAGATCATCCGTCTGCGGGCCGCCGCCACCTCCGCCAGCCGAGTCAGCCGACTTCCGCAACGGCCAGCGACCATCGGCTCATGCAACTGACCGAGCGACCAGGCCGACAGCGAAGCGGCGTCGGTGTTCGGACAGGGGAGGGGGTCGGCCAAGATACGACGGAAACCGGCAACCAGTGCTCTTGAGCTGAACTTGCCACAGGTGAGGTGCTGGGGCGGATCGGCGTCGGCTGCCCGACCGGGGACAGCGATGCGCAAACGCAGCCGGAGGTCCGATCTTGTGTCACCGTTCGCAGTGGACTTCTTCGCGTACCCGCTCAGATCGGTCAACGGCGCACCCGATAGCGCAGGTGAAGCACCCGGTTGCCCTGAATCACCACGTCAGGATCCTCCAACAGGTGCTGCGCGTGGACCGACCCGAAGTAGCGCTTGCCGGACCCGAACACGACGGGTACGACGTCCATGCGCACCTCGTCGACCAGGCCCGCGGCAAGCACCTGGCCACCGGCATCGCCAGCGGCGACCTCGACCATGCGGTCACCCGCAAGCTCCTGCGCCTTGGCCACGGCTGCCTCGACGCCGTCGACGAAGTGAAACGGCGCCTCGGGGTCCCAGCCCTCGGGCTCCGGCCGGTGCGTCACGACGACCACGTGGTCGATCCCGCCCGGAGGCTTCCCGTCCCAGCCGTCCGTAATGTCGAAGACGTGGCGGCCGACGAGTGTCACCCCGATCTGGTCCCAGTACGGCCGGGTGTAGTCGTAGGACGTCTGCGACACCTTCACCTCGCCGCTCTCGTCCAACGGGACGTCACCGCTGGACAACCAGTCGAACAGCGGTCCGGGCTGGTCATTCTCGTCCGCGACGAAGCCGTCCACCGACACCGAGCTGTACATGACCACCTTGCCCACGGGGCTCTCCTCTGCTTTGGGGTTCCCCCAAAGTAGCGTGTCGTGAGCTGTCGCTCTTGTAAGAAATCAGTCGGCCGGCAGCGGCCAGCCGTCCAGCGCGTGGCCGGGATGTTCGCGCAGGAACCGCCGCCGGACTTCGATGTACCGGGTCGGCGTGAAGTTGGCCCGATCCTGTTCAAGCCTGGGCTCTTTGGGATAAAGACCCCGGGGAGGAGTGCAGCTGCCGAGATCAAAACCGCCGTACAACGAGGAGTTTCGTCGACAGATGGTGGATCTTGTCCGGGCTGGACGGATGCCCGAGGAACTCGCGAAGGAATACGGAGCGTCGGGGCAGTCGATCCGTATCGGAAGCGACTTCGCCGCTCAGGCGCCGAACCAGGTTTCGACCAGGGAACTCAATACTTGTCTCGCGAGTTCGCCCGGATCCGAGCCGAACATGATGTCCGCCGTTCGGTCGGGTCCGCTGGTAATTGGAACGAAACCGGGGCAGCTTCAGGCTGAGACTGGTTCGCCGATGGTGGTTCCGGCCCGAGGCACCGGGTGTGGGCTGAATCGATCAGGTCGAGTCAGGTTGGGGACCCCGTCCGTAGGGCACCGACTGCACGTCGGCCGTGTCTGCACGAGGCCGCCCCAGATCCCGAATCGCTCGTCGTTCTCCAGTGCGTACTCCAGGCACTCGGCCCTGACCTCGCAGCCGGAGCAGATGCGCTTCGCCTCCCGGGGTCGACCCACCCTTCTCAGGGAAGAAGGCCGGCGAGGAAGTCCACCAGTGCGCTGCTCGCGCGGGGCGCGGGCAGCTCGCCGGGACGGACCAGCTCCCCGGGCGCGGTAGGTGGCGCGGTGCGCGGTCGACAGGGTGTGGGGGTTCCCTCGGGCGGCGGCGAGGGTGGTGCATCAGCCCCCTGACGAATCTAGGATTGAGATCGTGAACGGCAGCGCCGACCAGAACGTCGGCAATCCTGGGGTGCGCACCGCGCCGTGAGCACCGTCAACGCCGAACTTGTCGACCAGGTGCGGGCGGTGCTCGCCGCGCACCGTCCGTGGCCCGTAACCCAGGTGGGCGACCCCGTCCTCCGGCAGACAGCGGCCCGCTATGACGGGCAACTCCCGGACGGGCTGCTCCACGAGTTGCTCGACGCGATGCGCGGGCATCTTCCCGGCGTCGGTGTCGGACTCGCCGCACCTCAGCTCGGTATCCCGCTCGCGCTGGCGGTCATCGAGGACCCGGCCCAGGTCACGCCCGAGATCGCCACCGCTCGCGAACGTCCGCCACAACCGCCGCTTGACCTCGTCAACCCCGTGATCACGCCACTGGGCCCCCAGCGACGCGTGTTCTACGAGGGCTGCCTCAGCGTTGCGGGGCTGACGGCGGTCGTCTCGCGCCATCATCAGGTGCGGCTGTCCGCGCAGGACAGGGACGGTCGTGCCTACAGCCTCGAGCTGTCCGGCTGGCCGGCCCGCATCGCCCAACACGAGACAGACCACCTCAACGGCGTGATCTACCTGGATCGAGCCGAGCTTCGGTCGGTGTCGACCGCTGCCGCCTACGAGCAACGTTGGGCCCAGCCAACACCGTCCCTCGCCGCTGCGGCGCTCGGCTTCCCGCTCTGACCGCACCCCGCAGACAGATCGCGGGCCGGATGACGGGTCGAGTAGCGTGCCGCCTCAGCTCACCAGCACGATCTTTCCGCGGGCGTGACGGGTTTCGCTCAACTCGTGCGCGGCCGCCGCCTCGGCGAGCGGGAACGCCGCCGTGACCGGCACTCGCAGTCGGCCCTCGCTGGCGAGCGTTACCGCGATCGTGAGGCCGTGCAACGCCAGCGGATCGGCGGGGGATCCGAGGGCCGTTCCCGTCTCGTCGACCGGCACGCCGTAGGACAGGTGCACGCCGTGCGCCGGGGCGGTGAAGTCGCAGATCGTCACGACCCGAGCTGCGTCGCCGGCGATGGCGACGAGGTCTGGCAGTGCCCCGCCGGCGCAGTCGAACACCGCGTCCACTCCGGCCGGCGCCAGCGCGTGGACCCGTTCGACGAGCCCCGTCCCGTACGTCGTCGGCTCCGCGCCGAGGGAGCGCAGGAAATCGTGATTACGCTCGCTCGCCGTGCCGATGACGGTGGCGCCGCGGGCGGCCGCGAGCTGGACGGCGACGGTGCCCACCCCACCGGCCGCGCCCTGCACGAGCACGGTGTGCCCGGCGCCGACCGCGAGCCGGTCGAGGACGCGGGTGGCCGTCTCGACGGAGCCTGCGGCGCCACCCGCTTCCTCCCAGCTCCACGAGCTGGGCTTGGGTGCCCAGGCGGCTAGGACGGCGAACTCGGCATTGGCGCCACGCGTGGCCGCGTCGGCCCAGCCGAACACCTCGTCGCCGACACCCACGTCCGTGACACCGTCGCCAACCTCGTCCACCACACCAGCGGCGTCGAATCCGGTCCGGTACGGGAACGTCATGGGCACCACGTCACGCATCCCGCCGGAGCGGAGCAGCATCTCCCCGGCCGAGACTCCGGAGGCCCGTACGGCGACGCGGATCTCGCCCGGACCGGCGTGCGGCGCCGCCACCTCGGCGACGTGCACGACGCTCGGCGGCCCGTACTCGGTGAACTGAACTGATCTCATGCGGCGACCGTAACGGAGCACCCCGTCCGTTTGGCTAAAGTGAGAGACGTGCCGGCTCAAGTGGTAGCAAAGCTCCGCTCGGACGCCCGCGACAACCGTGAGCGCATCCTCGCGGTCGCTCGCGCGGCCTTCGCCGCCGACGGCCTCGACGTGCCGATCCGGGAGATCGCCCGGCGTGCCGACGTCGGTGTCGCGACCGTCTACCGGCACTTCCAGACCAAGGACGTTCTGCTGGCCGAGGCCTTCGCCGAGCAGATGGCCTCGTGCTCGGCGGTCGTGGAGGAGGGCCTGGCTGCGGGCGACCCGTGGCGCGGGTTCTGCCTCGTGCTCGACAGGCTGATGGAGATGCATGCCCTCGACCGAGGCTTCGCCCGCGCGTTCACGTCACAGATTCCCGAAGCGGTCGACCTCGCCGCCGACCGCGATCACACGCTGCGACTGCTGCTCGAACTGGTGCGGCGCGCGAAGGAAGCCGGCGGCTTGCGGAGGGATTTCGTGCTGGAGGACATCAGTCTGGCGCTGATGGCGAACGAAGGCATCCGCGTCGAGTCACCTGAGATGAGGGTGGCGGCGTCGCGGCGCTTCGCCGCCCTGATGATCCAGTCGTTCCAGGCGAACCCTGTCCTGGCGCCGCTTCCGCCTGCCGTCCGGCTGCCTCTCTCCAGACGCTAGTGTTTCGAATCTGTGGTTCGGGTGAGGGTCACGGCGCTGGCGAAGATGAGGAGGCGTCGTGCCGCGCGGATGACGTCGGCGGGTCCGCCGTGTCGATTCGGCGGGTGAGGTTGTCGGCTGGGTGCTTACTGGGCATCGCCCCTGGCCAGGAGCCTCGCCGAGACCGGACGGACCCTGATCTCAGGGCCCTGAACCAAGATCAAACGGTTCTTGTTGTGATGCGTTAGGTCCACTCGACTTTGACGCCCCCAGGCCTTCGTACGAAGGCCTGGGGGCGTCTTCGTTATGTCTGCCCGGGGCCGAGCCCCCGGACCCCGACGTGCGCGACTGCCTGTGGGCCGGAGGTGATCGGGCGAGGTCAGAGGTTCGAGTCTCTTCGGCTCCACGCGGCCGGAAGGGGTCCGTCCGCTGGGGTTGGGCCCTTGACCAGGCGAAACGCCGTAGGCCTTGCACGATTCCGCCAGCTCGCCGGTGACCGCGAGCGGCTGTGACGAGCACCGCCATCGCGTCGCGCAACAGATCCGCCCGTCGTTGGCCGCAGACGGGGGAGTACAGCGACAGCGCCTTCACCGGCGCTGGTGTGGACGGTGTCGAGTCCCCTATCTGCCAGCATGAGGTGAGACAGTTTCCAGTCATCATCTTGTGACGGGGCGGGTAGGGAGGAAGGTGATTTCAGGACCTTGAACCAAGATCGAGCGCCTGCCGGCATCAGCCTGCCCACGATGACAGCCGGACCCACCCAGGGTGGGTCCGGCTGCGGTCCGCGGCGGCCTGGACTCCGGCCTCGGTGGATGACGTTGCGTCGCTGGATGATGACGTTTCTGTCGGTCAGCGTGTGGGGGGAGCGAGGCGGTAGACGGCGCCGGCGGTGTCGTCGGTGATGTAGACCGCCCCGTCCGGTCCGGTGACGGCGGTCACGGGGCGGCCCCAGCGGGATCCGTCCGCGGACTGGAATCCGCCGACCAGGGTCTGCTGTGCGCCCAGGTTGCCGTCGCGCCAGGGGAAGAAGGACACCTCGGGGGCGCGTGGGGGTGAGGCGTTCCACGAGCCGTGCACACCCACCAGGGCGCCGGAGGCGTACTCACCCGGAAGGTCGCCGTCGACGAAGGACAGGCCCAGCGGGGCGGAATGCCCGGGCAGTGACTGTTCCACGGGGGGAAGCGTCGCGCAGTCGAGCATCCGCCCGTCCGGGTTCATCTCCACGTCACGGATGAACGGGACGTCGGAGAAGTCCTGCGCGGAGCCGCGGACACCGGGGTCCACGTCGGCCTCCGGGTTGCAGTAGGGCCAGCCGAGATTGCGTCCGGGGGTGAGTTTCACGAAGGGCTCGACGGGATGGTCACGCACATAGTCGTCGATCACCCGTCCCTGCGCCGACCCTGAGCCGTCGCCGTAGGGACGGTCGTACGGGAACTGGATGTTGTCCCGGTTGTTCACCGCTGACCAGATCGCGCCGTCGGGGGCGACGCCGAGGGCGGTGCCGTTGCGGACGCCGACGGCGAACGGTTCCGGTGCGCCGCCGCCGGGCGGCACGCGCAGGATCGAGGCCCGTGGTGGGTTTGCGGTGAGGTCGTCGGCGCTGATGTTGCCGGTCGAGCCGACGGTGATGTAGACCGATCCGTCCTGGCCCACCGCGAGGCTCTTCAGCTCGTGGCCGTATCTGCCCCGCAGGTCGGGGCTGCGGGCACTGGGCAGGTCGGTGACGAGCGGGCGCGGGTTCGTGGCCTGCCCGTCGGCGTAGGTGTAGGCGTCCACCCGGTCGCTCTGCGCGACGTACAGGGTCGTGTCGGCGAAGGCGAGGCCATGGGGCCGGGTGAGCCCGTTCAGCAGGGTGGACACCGTCGCGGTGCCGCGCCCGTCCGGCTGCAACCGGACGACGGTGCCGTTCTCCGGCACCGAGACGAGCAGGGTGCCGTCGGGGGCCCAGGCGGCGTGCCGGGCGGACGGGACCCGGGCGAAGACGGACAGGGTCCAGCCGGGGGGTACGAGTGCCCGCCGCGGTGTGTTCAGCGGCGCGTCGTCCAGCCCCTCTCCGACGGTAAGGGTGACCGGGGTCAGCCCCGCCGTGGTGGCGGAGGAGGGGGCCACGCCCACCCCACTTCGGGAGGCGGAGGTGGGGGCGGGATCGGCCGCGTCCGACCCGCAGGCGGCCACGAGGAAGACGAGGGCCATCCCCAGCAGGGGGAGGCGCCGGATCGTCACAGGGCTTCTTCCCGCTGGCCGAGGCTCTCGCCGAAGAAGGACTCGATCTTGGTGAAGGGGATCAGATCGGTTCTGTCATACAGGTCGACGTGGCCCGCCTCGGGCACGATGTAGAGCTCCTTCGCCTCACCCGCCGCCTTGTAGGCGTCCCCGGCATCCACCGCCTGCCAGAAGCTGACCTTTAGCTGCACGTAGTGCTGCTGGACCGCGATGTTTTCGGCCTCGAGGGCAAGCCGCTTCTGCTGTGCCAGCAGCAGCTCCACCTGATCCGCGGCCGCGGCCGGACCGATCTCACCGTTCCGGATGTATCGCCGCATGTCGCTGACGGACATACCTGTGGCACTCAGGCAGGCCACCCACGTCGGTGTATCCATGTCTTCGTCGCTGTAGACGCGGTGCTTGCTGCTCTCGCCGCGGCGAACCGGTGCGATTATTCCAATCGCCTCGTAGTAGCGAAGCGTGCTCGCGGGAAGACCGGTCAGGGCTGCTGCTTCTCTGATCGTGTAGGTGCGGTGGGCGGTCCCTGTGCTCACTTGATCGACTCTAAAAACTTCAAGTACTCGAAGTCAACGGCTCTCGGGGCGTTCGACGGACAACAGCCCGGGCAGTGTCGGGCGGTGAGCGGGGCGACCGGGCCATCCGGCCATCCGGCCAACCGGGAAGGCGGCTGGTCGCGAGGCTCAGGTCGCCGTGGTTCGTCGGGCGCCGCGGAGGAACTGCTCGACCGCGAGCTCCACCAGTTCGTCGAGCTCCTGCGCCGAGGCGAGACCTCCGTTGACGAGCGTGACGATGCCCTGCACGGTGGTGAAGAAGATGGTGCCGGCCCGGTGCGGGCCGTCGAGGTCCAGCTCGCCGCTCGCCGCGCCGTGGGCGATGAACTCGACCACGCCCGCCAGCGCACCCTCGGCAGCGGTGATCGCCACCCCGTTGCGCTGGCTCCACCGGCGCCAACAGCGGGATCGGGCGGGTAGCCGCGAGCGCCTTCGCCGCCAGGGGCGCACGGCCGACGGCTTCGAGCTGCGGTTCGGTACCAACCACCTGGGGCACTTCGCGCTCACGAACCTGCTCCTGCCGCAGATCACCGGCCGGGTCGCGACAATCTACGCGACCGTCAAGGACATCCCCGGCGACAGCTACGTCGGCCCCGGCGGTTTCATGAACGCGCGCGGCATGCCGACCCTCGTGAAGCGTCCGGACCTCGCGAAGGACGTCGACATGGCCCGCGAGCTGTGGGTGGCCTCCGAGAAGCTGACCGGCGCGACCTTCCCGTCGCTGCTGGCGCATTCCGCGACGGTTGATCCGGCGTGACGGACTGACACGCCTCGCGATGCCTGACCGCTGGGCGGGGCAGGGGGCACGGCCTTGGGTCGCACCCCCCGTTCGTTCTGGTGGTCTGTCTGGGGGGCCAGGGCCTGACGAGGACTTCGAGGCTTTTGCGGTCGGCCAGGTCCTGGTAGGCGATCGGGCCGGATCAGACCCGCGCGGTGACGTCGAGCGGGCGCCACGGCCAGCTCGCGTCGATGACGGCGTCCGGCCGGCCGCCGCGGCGGCGCAGGTACGACTGGTAGTCCAGGGCCCAGCGGCGGTGCGCGTCGGCCTGCCAGCCCTGGAGCGCGGCCAGGCCCAGCGCGGCCCAGTCGGGATGCAGCCGGGGGAGCCGCCAGGCGATCCTGGCCGTGGTCAGGCAGTCCGCGAGCGCGTCGTGGGCGCCGTCCTGGCGGACACGGTAGTGGGCGGCGAGCGCGGTAAGCGTTCGCTTGCCGGACCGGCGCGGATCGAGCTCCCGGTCGATCACCATCGGGTCGAGGACGAGCGCGTCGTCCCGGGTGAGGCCGCGGCCGTGGTGGCGGCGCAGCTCGCGGTCGAGAAGCGTCAGGTCGAACGAGGCGTTCATGACGACGACCGGGACGCCGTCACGCCACATGGTCTCCAGCGCCTGCCCGACCCGCCCGATCACCTCGGCGGGATCGCGACCCTCGCGGCGGGCCCGTTCCGTCGTGATGCCGTGTATGCGCGCCGCGTCGTCCGGGATGTCGACGCCCGGATCGATGATCTGGCAGAGCTGGTTCAGCACCCCGGTCGGGCCGACCTTCAGGAGCGCGACCTGGACGGCCCGGTCGGTCTCCACGTCGGTTCCGGTCGTCTCGAAATCGAGCACGGCCATCGGGAGCTGCCACCACGCCATCGTGCGGTCGCCTCCTCGGAACGGCCCGGGAGACGCCGTCACGCCGGGAACAGGGAGTGGACGCCACTATTCCACCGGACGGCGCGGGCGGGTAGCGGTGGATTGACGGCCCGCTGGGTCCTCGCGGTCGCGATGTTGTCGCCACCCCGCCGGATCCTCACGGCGTCGACGCCGATGCTGGTGTCGGCACCGAGGTCGATATCGCTGTCGGCGCGGGCGCGGGTGCCAGGGCGGTCGCGAGGGCCGCCGCGGCGGCGGCCTCGTCCGCCCCGAGGGAGGACCAGAAGTCCGCCCCCGGCGTCGCCTCGACTTGTGTCCTGCGGCCGTTGTCCCAGGCCGCGTCGAAGGACAGCCGCCAGGAGTGCAGGAACGTCCGGGTCACCGGCGCGCGGTCGAACAGCGGGTCACCCTCGATGGGATGTCCGATCCAGGCCAGGTGGACCCGGATCTGGTGGCGCCGTCCACTGATCGGGTACGCGGCGAGGAGGGTGTGCTCCGCGCCCTCCCACACCCGGGCGACGCGGGTGACGGACGGGTAGGTCCGGACGTTCGGGAACGTCCGGGCGGCCGGCACCGTCCAGCTCGCGGGGCTGGCCGCGGGGCTGGCGGAGTCCAGCGTGCCGGCGGGGCCGTCCGGGGCGTAGGTTCCGGCGGAGCCGGGCCGGGCGACGATGTCGGCCCGGTTGGCGGCGATCCGCACCCGGTTCTTGCGCCCGACGCTCAGCGGGAGGTCGATCGTGGCCAGCTCGGGCAGCCCGCGGGTGCGCGTCAGCGCCAGGTAGGTCTTCGCCACCGTGCGCCGGTTGAACTGGCGGGTCAGATCGCCGTGGAAACGCAGCTCCTTCGCGAACAGGATGACGCCGGAGGTGACCTTGTCGATGCGGTGAGCGGGGAACAGCTCCTCACCGGAGTCCCGGGCCATGGACACCAGGTCGGTGTCGTGGCGCTCACCCATCACCGAGATGCCCACCGGCTTGTCGAGTGCCAGTACCGCCTCGTCCTCGTAGATCCGCCGGCTCTCCCGGATCGTTGTCCACTCCGTCACGAGACCGCCCGCCCCCACAGTGCCGATGCTCACAATTCAAGTATTCGCCACACGGAGAGCCGGCGGACGGGATCCTCCCGAGGTAGGAGGTCCGCTCTGCCCGACGTGGGCGTCCTGCCGATGTTTCCAGGCTGCCCTGGGAACCCGGCTCCGGTGCCGATCGCCGGGCCGGGTCGGCGCCGCGGCCGGCTTCCCGGCCGACCGTGCGCAACCTGACGTCGGAAATTTTCCCAGATTCGTGTAATAAGCCCAGTACAAGCTACTTCGTCCGTAGCAGAAGGGACCACCATGACTGCCGGCCCCCGTCAGCCTGACCGCACGTCATCCGCAGCCGGCTCGACGTTCATGCCCGGGAAGAGCGCCTCGGTGCCCCGCCAACCGTCGGCCGTTTCCGGGGGAGGGGAGGCCCGCGCCCGAACCGGTGCTCCCGGCGAGGCGGGGACGCCCGCGGGGAGCGTCGTGAACGCGCGTGGCGTCGTGAACGCGGGTGGTGCGGTGAACGCGGGTGGTGCGGTGAACGCGCGCGGCGTCGGGACCACGGGTACCGGTGGGACCGCGCGCGGGGCGGAGGGCGGTCCGGGCGGCCGGCCCGCGGCGCTGGATGCCCTGCCCGGCGAGACCACGGACAGCGCCCACGCGCCGGTCGCCGCTGGCGGGCTCCCGGGCGGGCCGCCGCCGATGGCGCGGCCCCGGGCCGCCGCCGGGGCGCTCTTCTTCGACGAGGAGGGCCGGGTCCTGCTGGTCGAGCCGTCCTACAAGCCAGGGTGGGACATCCCGGGCGGCTTCATCGAGCCCGGCGAGTCGCCCTACGCGGCGTGTGTCCGTGAGGTCGAGGAGGAGATCGGCATCGTCCCGCCGATCGGGCCGCTGCTGGCGGTCGACTGGGCCTCCGACGAGATCGCCGGAGACATGCTGCTGTTCGTCTTCGACGGCGGGCTGCTGCCGGAGCCGTGGCGGGCTCGGATCCAGGTCGACATGGACGAGATCATCAACTGCGCCTTCACGCCGATCTCGGAGGTCGATGACGTGCTGCCCGTCATGCACGCCCGGCGGGTCCGGGCCGCCGCCGAGCTGCGCGGCCAGGGCGACGGCGCCGGCTATCTGGAGCGCGGGTACCTGGTGCCGTCCGATCCGGCGCTCGCCGCGGACGGCACGGGGGAGTAGCCGCCTCCAGGCCAGGCCGGGCCAGGCCGGGCCGGGCCGGGCCGGCCCGGGATCAGGCCAGGCCAGGCCAGGGCGCGGGTCGGTCTCGCGGGTCGCGCGGCGGGGTGGTCTCCGCGGGCGAAGGAGGGTCCCTCCGCGCGTCAAGATGCCGTCCGGGCCGCGGGGGGGCGACGATGCCCGCACGGGACGGCGTCCGTCACGCAGGGCGGACGGTTGTCGAGCCAGGCTCCCCGGCACCGGGGCCGGCTCGCGGACGGCCGGCAGGCGGCCGCTCGCACCCGGCCAGCGCGGCTGACAGGGGCGACGCATGTCCAGGACGATCCGAGCGGCGCTTGTCCAGGCCCGGTGGACGGGCGACCAGGAAACGATGATCAAAGCCCACGAGGAGCACGCGCGGTCAGCCGCCGCGCTCGGCGCGCAGGTCATCTGTTTCCAGGAGCTCTTCTACGGGCCCTATTTCTGCCAGGTTCAGGACGCTGCCTTCTACTCCTACGCGGAATCGGTCCCGGGGCCGGTGGTCGACCGCTTCGCCGCCCTCGCCGCGGAACTCGGGATAGTGATGATTCTGCCGGTCTACGAGCAGGAGCAACCCGGAATCCTTTACAACACGGCGGCGGTCGTCGACGCCGACGGCACCTTTCTCGGCAAGTACCGCAAGACCCACATCCCGCACGTGACCGGATTCTGGGAGAAATTCTACTTCCGGCCCGGGAACCTCGGATACCCGGTCTTCGACACGGCGGTCGGCCGGATCGGCGTGTACATCTGTTACGACCGCCATTTCCCGGAGGGCTGGCGCGCCCTCGGCCTGAACGGGGCCGAGCTGGTGTTCAATCCGTCCGCCACGTCACGCGGCCTGTCGAACTACCTGTGGAAGCTCGAGCAGCCCGCGGCCGCGGTCGCCAACGAGTACTACGTCGGCGCGGTCAACCGGGTGGGTGTCGAGGACCTGGGTGACGACGACTTCTACGGAACCTCCTACTTCGTCGACCCCGAGGGGACGTTCGTCGACGGCACCGCGGACGCGCACGAACCGGAGCTGCTGGTCCGCGACCTGGACATGAGCCTGCTGACCACGGTGCGCGACCGGTGGGCGTTCTACCGCGACCGGCGGCCGGACACCTACGGCGACCTCACCGCGCCGTGAACGGCCGCGCGCCGTCCCGTCCTGGGCCGCCGGTCAGGCGGGTGGCAGACCCGGCGTGGGGACGGACCGGCGCGGCGACAGCCGAAGGGAGGAACGACGTGAGGACGACGACGTGCGAACGCTGATCACCGGCGGGACGCTGGTCGACCCGCTGGGTGCGACGCGCACCGAGGTCCTGGTCGACGGCGAGACCGTCGCGGCCCTGTTCACGCCCGGCAGCCTGCCCGACGGCCTGCGTGACGGCCCCGGCAGCGCGGTCGACCGGGTCATCGACGCCACCGGGAAGTACGTGATCCCCGGCGGGGTCGACGTCCACACCCACATGGAGCTGCCCTTCGGCGGCACCTCGGCGTCCGACACCTTCGCCACCGGGACGGCCGCCGCCGCCTGGGGCGGCACCACGACGATCATCGACTTCGCGGTGCAGCGCACCGGCGAGGTCGTCGAGGAGTCGCTGGCCGCCTGGCACGCGAAGGCCGAAGGCCGGTGCGCCGTCGACTACGGCTTCCACATGATTGTCGGCGGTGTCGACGACCAGGCGCTCAAAGCGATGGACCACCTGGTCGCCAACGAGGGCGTTTCCAGCTTCAAACTGTTCATGGCGTACCCCGGAGTGTTCTACAGCGACGACGGCCAGATCCTGCGGGCGATGCAACGGGCGGCCGAATCCGGGGCACTGGTCATGATGCACGCGGAGAACGGCCTCGCCATCGACGTCCTCGCCGCCCAGGCACTCGCCCGCGGCGAGACCGGCCCCGTCCACCATGGCCACACCCGGCCGCCCGAGCTGGAAGGCGAGGCGACTAACCGGGCGGCGGTGCTGGCCCGGGTGGCCGGAAACTGCCCGCTCTACTTCGTGCACATGTCGGCGTCCGAGGCGCTGGCGGTCGTTTCGGCGGCCCGCGGCGCCGGCCACAACGTGTTCGCCGAGACCTGCCCGCAGTACCTGTATCTCAGCCTCGAGGAACACCTCGGCGCGCCCGGCTTCGAAGGCGCGAAATACGTCGCCTCACCGCCCCTGCGGACGAACACGGCCAGCCATCACGACGACCTGTGGCGCGGCCTGCGCACCGACGACCTCGCCGTCGTCTCCACCGACCACTGTCCGTTCTGCTTCCGGGACCAGAAGGAGCTCGGCCGCGGCGACTTCACCCGGATCCCGAACGGGATCGGCACCGTCGAACACCGCATCGACCTCGTCTACCAGGGCGTCGTCAACGGCCGGCTCTCCCTGCCCCGCTGGGTGGAGACCTGCGCGACCACCCCGGCGCGGATGTTCGGCCTCTACCCCCGCAAGGGGATCGTCGCGCCCGGCTCGGACGCCGACATCGTCCTCTACGATCCGGCGGCCCGTACGACCATCTCCGCGGCGACACACCACATGAACCTCGACTACTCCGCCTGGGAGGGCTTCCGGATCGCGGGCAAGGTCGACACCGTCCTCTCCCGCGGCACGGTCGTCGTCGCCGGCGGGGAGTTCCACGGGCGGGCCGGGCACGGGCGCTACCTGCGCCGCGGCCTGTCCCAGTACCTGCGATGAGCGTGACGGTGGAGAACGTACGGGTGGCCGGGACCCCGGTGACGAGCCGGAAGGCAGGTGGCTGATGGACGTCGGAGTGGTGCTGCAGACCAACCCGCCCGCGTCCCGGGTGGTCGAGCTCGCCCGGCAGGCCGAGACGCTCGGCTTCAGTCACGTGTGGACCTTCGACTCCCACCTGCTGTGGGAGGAGCCGTTCGTCATCTACAGCCAGATCCTCGCGGCCACCCGCAAGATCAAGGTCGGCCCGATGGTCACCAATCCGGCGACCCGCGACTGGACGGTCACCGCCTCCCTGTTCGCCACGCTCAACGAGATGTTCGGCAACCGCACGATCTGCGGGATCGGCCGTGGCGACAGCGCTGTCCGGGTCCTCAACGGCCGGCCGACGACCCTGGCCACCCTGCGGGAGTGCGTCGCCGTCGTGCGTGCCCTCGCCAACGGGCGGGAGGCCGAGGTCAACGGGGCGAAACTGCGCTTCCCGTGGGGCACCGCCAGCCGGCTGGACGTCTGGATCGCCGCCTACGGCCCGAAGGCCCTCGCGCTGGCCGGCGAGATCGGCGACGGCTTCATCCTTCAGCTCGCCGACCCCGACATCGCCGCCTGGACCATCCGCGTGGTGCGCGCGGCGGCGGCGAAGGCCGGCCGCGACCCGGCGTCGGTGAAGTTCTGCGTCGCCGCGCCCGCCTACGTCGGCGACGCCGACCCGCTGTCCCTCGCCCACCAGCGCGACCAGTGCCGCTGGTTCGGCGGGATGGTCGGCAACCACGTCGCCGACCTCGTCGCCCGCTACGGCACTCCCAGCAGCCAGGCTCCCGACGTCGCGGGGTCGGCCGTTCCGGGTTCGGGTGTTCTGGGTCCGGGCGGGGAGACGGCGGTGCCGGCGGCGCTCACCGCCTACATCGCGAGCCGCGCCGGGTACGACTACAACGAGCACGGCCGCGCCGGGAACATCCACGCCGACTTCGTCCCCGACGAGATCGTCGACCGGTTCTGCCTGCTCGGGCCGCCCGAGGCGCACATCGAGCGCCTGCGCGAACTCGCGGGCCTCGGCGTCGACCAGTTCGCCGTCTACCTCCAGCACGACGCGAAGCACGCCACCTTGGAGGCCTACGGCGAGACCGTGATCCCGGCGATCAGCGAGGCCGTCCGGGCCAGGGGACGGTGACTCCCGACGTCACGCCGCCGGCGGCGTGACGTCGGGAGTCACCGTCCTCGACGGTCGGTCACGTCAGCGCGCCGGAGCGCCGCAGCAGCCGTGACACCTGCGTCCGCTGATGCGCGGCGAGTGCGGGCTCCGTGGCGTCGAGGGAACGCCGGAGCAGGTCGTCCGCACCGGGCTCGTCTCCCGCGGCGCGGATGACCTCCGCCACCCGCCACAACACCGGACCGCTGTCCGGCGCGTCCCGCAGCGCCGTCGTCGACTCGCCCGACGCCTCGGCGACCCGGCCGAGACGGGCCAGCGCCAGCGCCCGCACCGCCCGCAGCTCCACCCCGTCGCCCGCCCCACTCGCCGCCGCGGCGGCCGCGCGGGCGAGCCGGTCGAAGTCCTCGACCGCCCCGGCGTCGTCGCCCAGGTCGACCCGCAGCTGGGCCCGCCCGGCCAGCGCCGCCACCGCGTCGGGGGCGATCGTGAGCACGGCCGAGAAGATGGCCGCGGCCGCCCACGGCTGGCCGGCGCGCCAGAGCGCGTGCGCGAGGTCGGACTGGACGTCCGCGTCACCCGAGAGCCGTTCGCTGGCGGCCTGCAGGTCCTCGACAGCCCGTCCGACCTGGCCGGCGTCCAGCAGTAGCCGGCCGAGTGAAGCCAGCACCCGCCCGGACGCCTCGGTGTCCGACAGCGACTCGTAGATCTCGGCGGCCTCGCGCAGGCAGGCCTCGGCTTGGTCCAGCCGCCCCTTGGCCTGGTACAGCTGGGCCCGTAGAGCCTGGGTCCCGGCCCGGGTGAGTGAGGGCGCCGGGTCGCGCCGCAGCGCCTCCTCGGCGTGCGCGCACGCGGTGGCCAGGTCGCCGTCGGCGAAACTCACCTGCGCCGCCCGCAGGTAGTCCGCCGCCCCGACCTCGGTGGCCGCTCCGCCGGTGCCCGGCCACGGGCCGGACGTCCGCTGCAGGGGTTCGAGCAGCCGGTCGTCGAAGAGCTCGAAGCGGCGGGAACCGGACCGGTGCTCACAGCGCAGGACGTACCGCTCGGCCAAGGCGTCGAGCACCGGCGTGGGCATGCCGGCGGTCATGGTCAGGCCCTCGTCTACCATGCCGCGCCGCCCGCGCTCGGTCACGAACGTCCGGGTGAGCCAGGCCCGCAGCTCGTCCTCGTCGAGATCGTGCTCGTGGGCGGTCGTGACCAGGGCCCGGGTCAGGTACTCGCCCAGCACCGCGGTGACGTTCCCGACCGGGCCGAGCCACGAGGCGGTGACGGGGACGTCCGCCACCGGCCGGGACCGCCACAGCGCGGTCGCGACGAGCTGCAGGAACGCCGGTTGGACGGTCTGCGCCACCAGCAGCGACTCGGCGCCGGTCGCGTCGACGGTCCGGCTCGTCGTGAGATCGTCGACGCAGGCCGCGGCGGCGCCCGGGGCGAACCGGATCCCGGCGGCGCGCAGCGGCTCGACGAGGGCGGTCACCGCGCAGTCCGGCACCAGCGGCGTGACGGCGACCTCGGTGACCGGCACCGCCGACCCGTGACCGGGCCCGTCCGCCCCGGCCGTACCGGCCGCCAGCAGCAGCCGCCGGTACGGCAGCAGCGCCTCCCGATGGTCGGTGCGTAGCACAAGCAGGATGCGCAGGTTCGGCAGCGCTGCGGCCGCCACGGCGAGTGCCTCGACGAACTGGGACCGCAACGGGGTCAGCCGGGCCGAGCGGGGCGCGAGGAACTCCTCGAACTGGTCGATGGCCAGCAGGATCGGCCGGGACGCGCCGCGCGGGTGGTGCCGGTCGGTGAGGTCCCGCAGCGCGTCCAGCAGGGACGACGACTCGTCCTCGTGGGACCAGCACCGCAGCAGTGCCCGGGTGAACGGGTTCCCGGGCCCGACCACCGGTTCGAGGGCGTCGGGACTCGCCGCTGTCAGACCAGGGCCGTCGACCCGCCCGACCGGCAGGATGTCGGCGTCTGCGGCGGCCAGATCCGGCAGGACGCCCGCCCGCAGCAGGGAGGTCTTGCCGGCACCGGCGGGACCGTGCGCGATCACGAGGCGGCTGCGCAGCCACGCGGCGGACAGCGACCGGGCCTCGGCGTCCCGGCCGAAGAACGACCCGGCCTCGTTCTCCTCGAACGGGCGCAGTCCGACATACGGAAGGGTGGCCCGCAGCTGAGTCACCATCCGCCGACCTGCCGCCAGGGCCGCCGGGTCGACCCGGCGGCACGCCCGCGCCCCGGGAGCCGTCTGTTCCGGGTGGGTGTGCGTACGCCACCGGCGCCGGCTCCGTCCCCGGTGGGGGCCGTCGGCAGCCGGTCTGCGGGCGATATCGGTTGGTCCGGAAAGATTGGCGGTCTTTCTGTACTTTTCGGCGGAAACTTGACGGTGGGGGATGGGTGGTAGGTACTCAACAGTACTGGAGGCCTTTCGGCGTTGACGCGACCGTGTTGACGCGACCGTGCCCGCGAATGGTATCCACCTGGGCCGGCCCGGCTCTGCCGCCTCGCGGTCCTGGACCGTCCGCGTCATTCTCCGACATTTGGCGGCCACCGTGGGCCCACCGCCGCCACATGGGAAGATTTTCTCCATACGGAGCGCCTCGCCATCGCGGTCGGGTTGCGGTTGGCGGCTTGACGGGACACCGCGATCCCACACTCCGGCAGCTTCCGGCCAGTCCGGAATGTGCCCACCGGGCGCCCACCGGGCCGGGGAAGTGGATGGAGGGGTGCACTCACCCCCGATCGGCCCACTGCGACCAGCCGTCGGTCGGCCTGCCGCATCGGTTCGCGGTGGCCGGCCGCCGGTCCGGGGTACACGGCCCAGAGGTGAAGACGGCTGCGGCGGCCCTCGGGCCGGCTGGCCTCGCGGGTGCCCACCGTCAACGCGGCGCTCCTAGGCTTGCTTTCGGCACCGCTTCTGACCTGCACTTCTCTGCAGCTCAGAAGCGGTTATGGAACCGTTAGGCCGTCGTGGGCGGACGTGCGCGGAGCTTCCCGCCAGGAGGCGGCGACGGGACCCTGGGCGCCTCGACCGCGCGGCTTTGTGGGCGGACGTGTCGCGCTCCGGACATTCGGGCCGCGCTTTGGTAGGTTGACCTGGGTCAGAAGGTCGCGTGTGCCCCGCCGGTCGACGCGCGATCGACGCGCGGTCGTGCCCGTGAATGGCGCTGGAGTCACCGCCTGATGTTATCATCAGGGGCGCCCGCGAGGATTTCACGGCGCGTCGGCGAGGGGTGTGCGGGGCGAGTGCGTTCGGCTCGTATGCTCGTCGGTTGTTCTCTATCGGCAGGCGGGCGGGGGCGGGCGAACGTGGCTTCGGTGTTGGAGTTCGACTCGGCGAGTGGGCCGAGCCGAGGTGTTCCGATGATTTGGGGCGGTGTACCCCAACGGAACAAGAACTTCACCGGGCGAGAAAGTCAGTTGGCCGAGCTCCGCCGCCGGGTCTCCTCCGAGCAGACCGACGTCACCGCGGTCCTCCCGCACGCCCTCCAGGGGATGGGCGGTGTCGGGAAGACCCACCTCGCCATCGAGTACGCGTACCGGTACCAGTCGCACTACGACCTGATCTGGTGGATCCCCGCAGACCAGCCGGCGCTCGTCCGCTCCAACCTGGCCGCGCTGGCGCCACGGCTCGGCCTGTCCGAGGGCGGCCTGCTGCGGGTCGAGGACTCGGTCGCCGCCGTGCTCGACGCCCTGCGTCGGGGCGAGCCGTACCACCGATGGTTGTTGATCTTCGACAACGCCGACCAGCCCGAGCTGATCCGCAGCCTGATGCCCCACGGTCCCGGCCACGTACTCGTCACGTCGCGTAACCGGCGGTGGCAGAGCATCGTCGACACGATCGAGGTCGACGTGTTCGCCCGCCGGGAGAGCATGGAGTTCCTCGAACGCCGGGTTCCCGGCATCGCGGAGAAGGAGGCCAACCGGCTGGCCGAGGCGCTCGGAGACCTGCCGCTGGCCCTGGAACAGGCCGGGGCGCTGCAGTTCGAGACCGGGATGGGCGTCAAGGAGTACCTGGACCTGCTGGGCGAGGCGTCAAGCCGGCTGCTGGCGGAGAACCCGCCGTCGGACTACTCGAAGCCGGTGGCGGCCGCGTGGAGCCTGTCGGTGACCCGGCTGCGCGATCAGGCGCCCTTCGCGCTCGAACTGCTGCGCCGCTGTGCCTTCTTCGGCCCGGAGCCGATCTCGCTGGAGATGCTCGACCGCGGCAAGTACACCCTGAGCTCCGAGTTCGGCCGGTCGATGCAGGACCGGCTGATGGTGAGCCGCGCCATGCGCGAACTCGGCCGCTACGCGCTGGCGAAGATCGACACCAGCCGCAAGACGGTGCAGGTACACCGCCTGGTCCAGATGCTCATCCGCGAGGAGCTCCCGGCCGAGGAGCAGGCCCGTATGCGGGACGAGGTCCACGCACTGCTCGTCGCCGCCGACCCGGGGAACTCCGAGACCCAGAACCGGGTCGAGTTCGAGAACCTGCTCCCGCATATCGTGCCCTCCGGCGTCTTCGAATCCACCGAGGTCCCGGCCCGTCAGCTCATCGAGCACATCATCGGGTATCTGTACAACGTCGGTGACTTCACCACGGGCCTGAACGAGGCGGACCGCGCGCTGCAGCGGTGGGAGAAGGACTCCGGCGAGCGCGACCCGGACGTGCTCGTACTGAAGGGGATCAAGGCAAACATCCTATGGGCGCTGGGTAAATCTCAGGAGGCCTATGATCTGCGCCGGCCCACCCTGGAAGCGATCACCGAGGTCCTCGGTCCGGACCACGAGGAAACCCTCATCATTCTGAACGGCCATGGCGCTGACCTGCGCGCCCGCGGCGAGTTCCGGGCCGCACTCGAGCTGGACGAGGATGCCCTACCCCGGCACGAGCGGGTCTTCGGTACCTATGCCCACGAAACCCTTCTTTGTGTCAACAACCTAGCGTTGGACTACAGCCTCAACAGTTCCTACGAGCTTGCGTTGCGGCGGGATCAGGAAAATCTCGCGAACCGGAGGGACCTGTCAGGCGGCGACACGGACCCCTGGGTTGCCCTCTCATTGACTGCCGTCGCCCGTGACATGCGGCAGGCGGGACACTACCTGAAAGCCCGGGATGCGGCGGAACACGCCTATCGGGTTTATGAAGACCTGGTCAACCGTGGGCGACTTACCGCCGACCATCCGTACGTTCTCGTGCAGGCGAAGGATCTCTCGGTCGCCCGACGGAAGGCCGGGCTGTTTCCTGAGGCCCTGGTGCTCGCCGAGCAGGTCTACGGCCGCTATACGGAGAGTCGGCAGTTCGATAAAGAACATCCCGAAGCCCTTGCCGCCGCGATCAACCTGGGAAACGCGCAGCGGGTCGCCGGTGATCCGAACGACGCGGCGGAGCGTATCGAGAAAACCGTCAATCGGTATCGCGACGCCCTCGGCGCCGACCATCCATATACCTACGGTTGTTATCTGAACCTGGCGCTGGTCCAGCGTCAGCTCGGCCGGGTCGACGAGGCAGAGCGCCTGCTCAAGGACGCGCTCGCGGGCCTGGAAAGCAGGCTCGGCCCGGACCACCACTTCACACTGACCTGCCGGGCGAACCTGGCCACCGCCCGGTCCGCGCAGGGCGCGGTCGGCGAGGCTCTGGAGATCGGGGAACAGACCCTGAACTCGTTCCGTGACCTCCTCGGACCTGATCACCCGCACACTCTGGTCTGCGCGACCAATGTCGCGTTGGACCTGGCTCAGCTCAGCCGGAACGACGAGGCGCAGAAGCTCTCCACCGACACCGTCGGGCGTTACCGCCGGGTCCTGGGCCCCGAGCATCCCGACGTACTGGCCGGCGAGCGCGGTGAGCGGCTCGACTTCGACTTCGAGCCGCCGTCGCTGTAAGGCCGCTGGAGACTCGTCCGCTGGCCGCGGCGGGTCCGCGGCCCGGTCAGGGCACCGGTTCGGGCAGCCAGGAGGCGACGGCGTCTGGATCGGCGCGGAGGCCGGACAGCTCCTCGATCCGCCGGTGCAACCGCTGGACGACTTCCGGCCGGGCGATCAGGACGCGCGATCCGGGTGCGGAATGCTGGCGCCGGCACAGCGCCAGACCCGCCCAGGCGTCGAGCAGGTCGGGCTCGCGGCCTATTTCGTCCTTGTACCGCTGTGCCGCGGTCTGGGGATCCCCGAACGCGAGGGCCCGATCGGCCGCTGAGACGGTGGTATCGAGAACGTGGGGAACGCCCTGTCGGGCGGCCTCGAATCGTTTCGGGTCCAACAGGCGAAGCTGGGCGAGCGCAAGCCGCGAGCCGGTCACCAGGCCATGGTTTCCTGGGACGATCCGCGTCGGTATCCGCGAGGCCGGCGGTGGTTGTCCACCCTCGATCCAGGCCTTCGCCAACAGCGTGATCTGAGCCGGCGAGGGCTCGGCGTTACGGAGCTGCCAGGTAAGTCTCGTGTCGTCAGCAGCCCTACGCGCGAGTTCGCCCGGACCGTCGGGAACCGGTTTCTGGCGACTGACCCGGATGGTGGACTGCATGCCGTTCAGAAAACGCAGACCGAGGGGGGTCATCGCGCCGGAGAAGCGGAGCGTGCTCAGGACCCGCCAGACCTCGTCCCGCCACCGCGCGAACTCGAAGTGCGCGTACTCGTCGCCGTTTTCCGCATGGCGGCGATAGTCCCAGAATCCGGTCAGCCCGAGATAGGCGTAGGCACCCTGCAGCAGACCTGGAAGGGGGCGCGGGTCACGTCGCCAGGGCGCGTAGAACAGTCGTTCGTCGACCGGCTTGACCAGGGCCACCAGATCCAGCAACGCGGAGAGCTTCGTGTGCTGGAACTCGTGGACCAGCGCAGCGGCGAAGGAGAGTCCGTCCCTGGGAAGGGTGAGAGCCACCGCGCCGAAGGCCTCGCCGGAGGAGGCACTGAGCTCCTCGGCCCACGACGAGGAGGCCAGCGGATAGATGGTCGCCAGCCCGGCCGCGACGGCCTCCGCTGTCCGCGGGTCGTAGTCGCCGAGGATGCGCCAGCCATCGTCGAGGCGTTGCTGCCAGACGTCGACGTCCTCGGTTGCCGCGTCGGGCGCCATCGGCAGCTCGAGCAGGTCGCGGGCCGGGTCGACATCGTCGAGCAGGAGGGCGACGCGCCGGCCGTTCGCGACGCTCACCAGCTCCGGCACCATGCGCCACTGGCCGCGCTGCGACTGAGCCGGGAAGTCAGGCATCGCGGCCGGATCGCTCGGGATCTGCAGCGCCAGTGACTGGCTCGGCAGGTTGTCGGCCTGGCCGGCGGTCAGGTGCAGGACCGTTCCTTCGATCCGGACCGTGGCCCAGCCGGCCAGGCCGGCCTGGACCCGCCCGACCGCCGGGATGAGCAGGTGGCCGCCCCGGAGCGGGACGGCCACCGTCGCGCACAGGCCAGCCCGCAGGGCTGCGGCGACGGCATAGTTGCCGAGGATCCCGAGGTCCTCCTCCAAGGGCGTGGCCGGGCTGGCGTTCCCGTGGAGCCGGCGCAGGCAGTGCATAGCCCACAGGCCGAGGCCCGGTGCGAGCAGGACTGCCTCGGTCGCCTCCGGTGCCTGCCGCTGGGCCGCGGCGAGCACGCCGTAGGCGTTCGCCAGGCCTGCGGTAGCGGCGGCCGCCTGCGCCCGCTCGTCGGCGTCGGTCATCACCGCGTGGAGGGCGAGTAGGCGCTTGCTCAGCTGCGTTCTGCGCAGGCCGAGCACGAGCCCCGCGCGCCCGCCGCCGGCCGCGAGGTCGTCGAAGTCGGCCAGCGCGAGCCGATGGAATTCAATGTTCACCCTGCGGCTTTGCCTTTTTCGATATCTGCCCGGATCTGTCTGCCGATTCGTGTGATCAGTGCGAACAGATCGGGGCAGTAGACGGATCTGTTTCGAAAGCCGCTGCCGGCCTGATACCGGTGGGGATAATATCCACCTCCGCACACCCGGTGCACCGGGCATCGCGCGCACTCGGGGCCGAGCGCGGCGGAGCCGAGCTGTCGGGCAATGATACCCGGATGGCGCAGCGCCTCGTCGAGGTCGTTGCGCGTTACGGTGAGCCCGGTGGATGCCGCGCCGTGATAGGCGGACTTGAGTGCGTCGACTTGTTCGATCGAGCCGTCGGTCTCGACGACGACGACGGACGAGGGCGAGAGTCCTACTGTCTCGATGCGGCTGTGGCCACCGAGGATCAACGAGATGATCTCCAGGAACAGGCGGATGTCCGTCTCGTGGCTGGGGGCCGGGTACCAACGGTCGAACACCCGACCGAGCCAGTCGGCGTAGGGCGTCGACGTCTCGTCGCTGTCCCGGGCGGGTGGGCGGGCCGTCCAGTTCCCGTGCGGAAGGAGGAGGTCGAGACTCGGCGGTCGCCACGCCAGCAGGCTTTCGTAGACATCCACCGGATCGCTCGCGGGGTCGATGACGCAGAGCAGCCCGGCAAAAACCGACCGGAATCGATCCGACGTGAGCAGGTGCAGGCCTCGCGCGACCGCGGCGTGGCTGCCACTGCCGTTGCGACGCGTCCGGCGTCGGTCGTTGACCGCCAGATCGCCGTCGACGCTGACCCCGACCCGGATGCCGAACTCCTGGCAGAGCTCGAGGAACATCTCGTCGATCAGCGTGCCGTTGGTCTGCAGGGCGAACTCCACGGCGGTGACGTCGTCGACCGCGGCGAGAAATCGAGTAACTACGCTCCGGAGATGATCATGGCCGGCCAGGAGCGGTTCGCCGCCGTGCAGGATGATCTGCATCCGAGAGAGTTCGTGTGTTTTCGCGTGTGCCGAGAGCCTGTGCGCCGTGGCCTCCACCACCGCCGGGCTCATTGTGACGGGCTGCTGCCGCCAGTTCTGGTCCGCCTGATGGTAGACATAGCAGTACGTACAGGACAGATTGCACCTGCTGTTGACCTTGAGAACGATCTGCCGGAAGGGCGTGGGTCGCCATCCCGCGGCGGTCAGCCGGTGGAAGTCGAGCTCGTTGGCGGGCCATTCGTCCGGCGGATCTCCATAGGCCGCACCGAGGAGGCCGATCACACGAGCTCGCTGTTCCGGCGTCAGAAGGTCGGGGCGATAGATGAGGTGAACCCCGCCGACCACGGCTGCAATTCTGCGGATTCCTCTGCTGGCTGAGGAGTCGCCGGCGGGATCCGACTCCCTGGTGTGCCTGCCTCATCAAATGACGCGTTGCTGGAGGAGAAGCTGGCTAGGCTCGCTAGGGTGGCGTCTCTGGCCACGCGGCGGGCGACCCGGCGCAGAGTCGAATTTGCCGCCTTGGCCACCTCGTCGAGCTGGAACCCGCTCAGGTTGGGCAGATACGTCTCGATGTCGGAAGACGAGTCGTCCATCAGGTGTGTCCTCCTCGGCCGTCCCCGGTCCTCTAATCTAGCCGGTGCCGCGCGCAGGTGCTTCGCTCCTGTTGAAGTCCGCCGTTTCCGCGGTCGCTTCCCCGGGCCTGTGGATGACGGAAGCGATCCCGTCCTTTGCTGGTTTCGTAACCTGTCGATGCTGTGCTTCGGGGAAGGCTCGCTCCCGGTCATGGTGGGCTGCGTCTTCCGTAACGGTGTCGATCAGCAATCCGCGGCCGGTGCGTACCCGCGAGACGACGTAGAATCTGTTCTCGCCCGTCGGGAGGATGGATCCGGCCGAGTGCACCCTACTTGAGCCGGCCTACGCGGCGCGGCCACGCCGGGCCGCGGGAGAGGGGCCACTCGGTGTCGGGGGAAGGTGTCGGGCTCAGGCTCGCCCACGGGCAGACTCATGCGGAAGACGACCGCGCGGCGTTTTGCCGGGGCACCCGAGCGCAGGTGCCTGCATCGGCAGACGCCGGCCGGCATGCCTGAAACCTGGAGCGTGCGGCCGCTGTACTTTTTTTTCAGCTATGCCCGGGCGGACAGCCGTGACGACCCGCTGCTCGAGCGGTTTTTCCATGATCTGAGGGCCGAGGTGCGCCGCCGGGTGGGGCATCCGGACCCGGGCACCGTCGGCTTCCTCGACCAGCGCAGCATCCAGCCGGGGGAGGCCTGGTCGACGGAACTCGGCGCGGCACTGTGCCGGTGCAGGACCTTCGTCGCGATGTGCTCACCCTCGTTCTTCGCGAGCGAGTACTGCCGCCGGGAATGGGGGATGTTCGAGGGGCGATTGCACTCCGCCGCCGCGTCGGGCCAGGCCTGTCCGGCGGCGCTGCTTCCTGTGATCTGGACGCCGTTACGCGATCCGCCGGAGCCGCTTGCCCGGTTGCAGTACGATCACAACGAGTTGGGGGAGACCTATACGCACTTCGGGTTGCGGTACCTCATGCAGCTCAAGCGCAATCATGACGAGTACCAGGAGTTCGTGCTGACTTTAGCGGTTCGGATCGTCCAACTCGCTGAGGACTCGCCGTTGGCCCCGGAGTCCGAGATCCCGCTGCTGCACGAGGTTCCCGACCCATTCCGCATACTCGCCCGACCACCGTCGATGCCGGATCAGGACGATGGGCCGCCCGGCATGCCGCCTCGGGTCGTTCCCGACCCTCCGCAGTCCGTCTCCCCCGGGGACGTCTCCGGGGGAGACGAGGAGCCTGGTGGGCCGGTGTTACCGGACCCGCCGGCGTCACCGGAACCGCCCCGCCCGCTCCCGGATCGGCCTCGGGCCGCTGTAGGTGGGCCTGGCCGTGTGACCTTCGTGTTCGCCTCGACCTCGGCCGAGGAGATCGCGGCGTTGCGCCGTCACCTCGACTGCTACGGCGAGACCTTCGAGGAGTGGACGCCGTACAAGCCACGTGCCCACGACCGGGTGTGTGTGATCGCCCAGATGGTTGCCGCCAGGCAGGGACTTGTCTCGAACATCGTTCCGCTGGACCACGGCGTCTCCGACCTGCTGGAGCGGTCAAGTGTCCGCAACGAGATCGTGATCCTCATCGTGGACATGTGGGCGGCGAAACTGGAGTACGTGCGCCGCGCGCTGACCACCTACGACGTTCGCAACGAGCCGACCTCGGGCGTCCTGGTGCCGGCGAACCCGCACGACCTGGAGACCCATGCCAACTCCGAGCATCTCACCGAGGTGCTGGCGACCGCGCTGCGGAACAACTTCGTCCGCCGGGACAAGCTGTTCCGCATGGATGTCCACTCCTGCGAGGAGTTCGACCTGGCCCTGGTCCAGATAATCGTCGAGTCGCAGGCTCGGATCTTCGAGTATCGGCGGGCCCTGCGGCGGACCGGGGACAATCCCCGCCAATTTCCCCGACTCAACGGCCCTTAGGCGATGTCGGTGTCTCGTGCGGAGTTCGGAACCGTCGTCACCTTCTACTCCTACAAGGGTGGCACCGGCCGGTCCATGGCGCTCGCCAACACAGCCTGGCTACTGGCGAGCAGCGGCTGTCGGGTGCTGGTGGTGGACTGGGACCTGGAGGCTCCCGGCCTCCATCGTTACTTCCACCCCTTCCTCCACGATCCCGATCTTCGGTCGACCCCCGGGATCATGGATATGATCTGGGAGTTCACGGTGACGGTCATGTCGCCGCAGGGTCCTGACGACGACGGCTGGTTCAGCCGGTCGACCGCGATCACGCCGTACGCGGCGTCGCTGAACTGGCCTTTTCCCGATGGCGGAACTGTGGACTTCGTCTGTTCCGGTCGGCATGACGCCGCCTACGCCCAGCGGGTCGGCACGTTCGACTGGAACGCCTTCTACGCGGACAAGGGCGGCGGGGACTTCGTCGACGCGCTTCGCCACGACATGCGTTCCTCCTACGAGTGGATCCTGATCGACAGCCGCACCGGGCTGAGTGACACGGCCGGGATCTGCACCGTCCAGTTGCCCGACATCGTGGTCAACTGCTTCACCCTCAGTACGCAGAGCATTGAGGGGGCGGTCGCCGTCTCCCGCTCCATCGCGGCCCACAAGGAGGGGCGCGAGATTCTGCAGCTGCCGGTCCCGATGCGGGTCGAGGATGGCGAGCAGCGGAAACTCGAGCTCGGCCGTGATGTCGCCCGGGTGGCATTCGATCCGTACCTGCGTGGCTTCGACGAGCGGAGAAAGGAGCGTTACTGGGGTGACGTCGAGATCCCCTACAAGCCCTATTACGCGTACGAGGAGATCCTCGCCGTCTTCGGGGACCGGCCGCTCCAGGAGGGCACCCTGCTGGCCGCGTACGAGCGACTGGCGTCCTACCTGACGGACGGCGTGGTCGCCGCGCTTCCCCCGCAGGACGAGTCCCGGCGCCGGAGCACTCTCGCGGTTTTCGAGCGCTCCAGAGTGTCGATCCCGACCGACATGGTCGTCAGCCATGCGTCGACCGACCGCCCCTGGGCGGAATGGGTCGCCGCCGAGCTCGAGACGGCCGGGTTCCAGGTGATCCTCGAACAGGTCGGTCAGCCCGGGGCCGCGTGGTCCGACCACGCGGAGCTGGAGCTGGAGCCGGTCCGGCGCCTGGTGGCGATCGTGTCGGCCGCCTACCTCCGTTCGACCGAGGCGATGGAACGGTGGCGGCGGACCCTGAGCTTCGATCCGGACGGGGCCCAGCGCCTCCTCGTCCCGGTCCGGGTCGAGGAGGTCCGCCTCCCGCCGGAGGGCGCCACGCGTGACCATGCGGACCTCGTCGGGCTTGCCGAGGCGTCGGCCCGGCGAGCCCTGGTGGCCGCGGCCGGCCGGCCGTCCCGCCTGGCGGTCAGCACCCGCACGTGGCCGGCGGACGCCGCCGGTGTCCGCTATCCCGGCTCCCCTCCCGGGATCTGGGAGGGGGTGCCCGCGCGGAACCCGATGTTCGTCGGCCGGGACGCGCTGCTGATGGACCTGCGGGACCGGTTCATGGGTGGCGACAGGCCAGCGGCCCACACTCTGGTCCTGCAGGGGCTCGCCGGCGTGGGCAAGACGCAGGTCGCCGCCGAGTACGTCTTCCGCTTCGGCGCGACCTACGACCTCGTCTGCTGGATCGGCTGCGATCAGGCGGCGCTGGCGCGCAGTGACATGACCCGCCTCGCCCACACCCTCGGCCTGCCCGTCCGGCAGGGGCGGGACCCGGTGGACAGCCTGGTCGACGCCCTGCGCAAGGGGGTGCCGTACCGGCGCTGGCTCCTCGTGTTCGACAACGCGGACACCCCGGACGAGATCGTCCCGCTGATTCCGAACGGCTCCGGACATGTGCTCGTCACGTCCCGTAACCAGCGCTGGCGCGGTCGACAGTCCCCGGTGGAGATCGACGTCTTCCACCGGGACGAGAGCGTCGAGCTGCTGCAGCGGAGCTCCCCGGCGTTGACGACCGAGGTCGCGACCCGGCTCGCCGAGGCGCTGGGGGACCTCCCGCTCGCGCTCGAGCACGCCGGTGCCTGGCATGCGGAGACCGGGATGCCGGCGGAGCGTTACCTGCAGCTGCTCGAGAGCAGCCCGGGCCCGCTGCTCCTGGAGGGCGAGGTCCCGACCTACCCGCGGCCGGTCGCCATGACCTGGCTGCTGTCGATGGAGCGGCTGCGTTCCCGGGCTCCCATGTCAGCCCGGCTCGCGCAGCTCTGCGCCTTCTTCGGGCCGGAACCGATCAGCCTCGAGCTGTTCGCCGGGGACGGCCTGGCCGTTCTCGCCGACGTCACGGACCAGACGCTGCGGGACGACCTCACGCTGGCCGAGGCCGTACGGCAGATCAGCGAGCACGCGCTCGCCCGGGTGAACTCCACCGACCGAAGCCTGATGATGCACCGCCTCGTGCAGACCGCGATCCGCGACGAGCTGACCCCCACGGAACGAGCCGGCATCCGGGCCCGGGTGTACGCGATCCTCGCGGCCGCTGATCCGGGGAACCCGGACGATCCCGACAACTGGCGGCGCTACGCGCTGATCCGCCCGCACCTGGAACCCACCCGGGCGCCCACCGCCCGCGGCGAGGATGTCTCCCGCCTCATCCGTAACCAGGTGCGATGTCTGTACATGCAACGAGACCACAGTGGTTGCCGAGACCTCGCCGGCAGGACGCTCATCCTGTGGCGGGAGCGTTTCGGGGACGACGACGAGCGCACGCTGGAGCTCGCCTTGGACCTGGCGGACAGTCACCGGGCACTCGGCGACGCCGAACAGGCCCGGGAGCTTGATCTTCGCGCGCGTGAGCGCCTGGTCCCCCTACTCGGTCCCAACCATCCGCTCAGCCTGCGGGCCGCGATGGCACTGGGCGGTGACTACCGTGGTGTCGGTGATTACGAGGCGGCCTGGCTGCTCGACGAGGCCACCTACGCCGGTTACCGGGAGACAGCCGGGCTCGACAACGCGGAGACGCTCGACGCCGCGAACAACCTTGCCGTCTCGCTGCGCTTCCTGGGTGATTTCAAGCTGGCGCTCGAGATGAGCGAGGAGGTCTACGAGCGCCATCGCAGGCTCATGGGGGACTACGACGTCCCGGCGCTCCTGTACCTGGAGGGCTATGCCCGGGACCTTCGGGAGAACGGGAGGTACCCGGCCTCACTGGCCCTCCTCGAAAGCGCGCTCGAATGGTCTCGCCAGGCGCTGGGCGACGACCACCTGGACCGGCTGCGGACAATGACGAACTACGCCGTCTCGCTCCGCTGGGCCGGGCATCCGGGCCGTGCTCGGGAGGTCGCGCAGGATGCCCACGAGAGGTTCCGCGCCCACGCCGATCCCGGGCAGCCCGAGGCGCTCGCCGTCGCGACCTGTCTGGTCGGTGTTCTTCTGCAGGTGGGCGAGATCGCCGCCGCGCGAAGGCTCGCGAACGAGACCCACCGGCGGGCCCGGTCCCGACTGGGCGACCGGAACATCTACACGCTGGCCGCCGCCAACAGCCTGGTCATAGCCACGCGCCAGGGCGGCGACCACATCGCCGCCGAGGCGCTGGGCCAGCAGACGCTGGACGGCCTGCGATCGTCGCTCTCCGCCACCCACCCCTACACGATCTTCTGTTCGATGAACGTGGCGAACTGCCACGCTGATGCCGGGCGGATAGCCGCTGCCCGCGCACTCGACCAGGAGGCGTGGAACGTCCTGCAGGCCAAGTTGGGGGAGGACCATCCGGTGGCGATGATCGCCGCCGTGAACCTGGCGACGGACGAGCAGCAAAGCGGGGATGCGGAGAACGCGCGGGCCCAGCGGTCTGGACTGCTCCGTCAGCTCGGGGAGAGCCTGGGCGCGGAGCATCCCATCGTCGAGGCGTTGCGGCGGGGCCGACGGGTCGACCTGGACATCGATCCTCCACCGTCGTGAGCATCCGCCCCGCATCGTGGAGTACCGGGACGGGCGGTCGCGACCCCCGCGGCGGGCCGGGCCGTCACCGGCGCGCACCGGCCCTCGTCGCGCGAGACTACTGGGCGCTCGAGGAGAACCCGGCCAAGGACTTGTCCGGACCGGCCGCCTCCTTCCGGAGTCGTTCGGTGGCGCGGGTGAGGGCTGGGATCTCGAGGCTGTCGAGAGCGTCTAGATCAAGATCGTGGAGGTCGGGCAGTGCCGACTCGATCTCGATCGGTCCGTCGCCCATGTCTTGCTCGCTTCCGTCCGTTCCGGCTCGAATCACGTAGATACCGCCACGTGGATACCGCGCCTGGTCCGGGGGTCCCCTGCGCCAGAACGAAGCCTACGGCCGCCGGATGGCCGCTCTTGCCACGCCATCCGAGTTACGCCGAGCGAGAAGAAGACCCGCTTCCTCCAGCCAGTGGACGGGTTGCGCCAGCGCCGTGGCCCTCCCGCCGGCGAGGTCGGTGAGGGCGAGGGTGTGCCCGCCTGCCGGCGGGTCGGCGGCGATCTGGCCGGCGACCACCACCAGGGGCAGCCCGGCCCCGGCTGCCAGCGCCGCCACCGCGCCGACCACCTTCCCTGCCAGGGACGTCTGGTCGAAGCGGCCTTCGCCGGTGATCAGCAGGTCCGCGCCGGCGAGGGCCGCCCGCAGCCCGGCATGCTCGGCGATGGTGATCGCGCCGGGCACCAGCGTGGCGCCCAGGGCCGCCGCGAGCCCGTAGGCGGTGCCGCCCGCCGCCCCGGCGCCGGGCGATGCGGCGAGGCCCGCGGCTGCGCCCGCCTGCTCCATGCACTCGACCAGCCGGGCCAGGCCCGCGTCGAGGAGAGTGATCTCCGCACGCCCGGCGCCTTTCTGCGGACCGAACACCGCCGCGGCTCCGGTCGGCCCCAGTAGGGGCGCGTCGACGTCCACCAGGCAGTGCACGCCGTCGGGTGGGGCGGCGCGCAGGCCGGTCAGATCCACGGTGGCCAGCGAGCGGAGGCTGCCGCCGCCAGGAGGCAACGGTCGGCCGGCGGAGTCGAGGAAGCGGGCGCCGAGGGCGGTCAGCAGTCCGGTCCCGCCGTCCGTGGACGCGGAGCCGCCGAGTGCCACGAGGATGCGGCGGCTGCCCGCGTCGAGGGCGGCGGCGATGGTCTCGCCGAGCCCGACGGTCTGGGCCTTCAGTGGGTCCAGCTCCGCCATGAGGGGAAGGCCGCTCGCCTGGGCCAGCTCGACCACGGCTGTCCCGCCGGGCAGCGCGAGCCATCCGGCGGTCGCCGGCCGGCCGTCGGGGCCGGTGACGTCCAGTGTGTTCCGGACGGCTTCCGGGACGGCCGAGCTGAACACGTCGAGTGTGCCCTCGCCGCCGTCGGCGATCGGGATCGTGAGTATGACGTCGTCCGGCCGGACCGCGCGCCAGCCTCGGGCCAGCGCAGCCGCGGCCTCCGTTGCTGAGAGCGAGCCCTTGAAGGAGTCGGGCGCGATGACGACCCGCAGCGGGCCGCCGGATGCCGTGGTGGTCGGGCTGGGTACCGCGTCAGGTTCGGGGATCATGACACTCCGGTAGAGGGAACCGCGCTCGCCCGCCGCGAGCGGTCCAGACGGGCAGGGGCAGGCAGGGCGGCGCGGGGACGCTGGGTAGGGCCGGGCTGGTGGCGGGAGATCGGACTGGTGGCGGGAAATACTGCGTGACAGCTGGCACGGGGGACGGCCGCCGCGAGCCGGGTCGGTCCGCAGACAGGGAGACGATGATGACGCAGGTGAGCGCGGCCCACGCGGAGAACCGCGAGCACGTGTTCTACTCCTGGGCGGCGCAGGAGACGACGCGCCCGCTCGTGGTGGCCGGGGCCGAGGGGAGCTGGTTCTGGGACGAGAACGGCAAGCGCTACCTCGACTTCTCCTCGCAGCTGGTGAACGCCAACATCGGCCATCAGCATCCCGCGGTGGTCGAGGCTGTCGTGGCGCAGGCCCGCGAGCTGACCACCGTCGGGCCGCAGCACGCCCACGCCGTGCGCTCGGAGGCGGCGCGGCTGATCGCCGAGCGCGCCCCGGGCGACCTGGACCAGGTGTTCTTCACCACCGGCGGCGCGGAGGCGACGGAGAACGCCGTCCGGCTGGCCCGGCTCGCCACCGGGCGGAACAAGATCCTCGCCGCCTACCGGTCGTATCACGGTTCGACCGGCGGCTCGATCACGCTGACCGGGGAGCCGCGGCGCTGGGCGAGCGAGCCGGGCATCCCCGGGGTGGTGCACTTCTTCGGGCCCTATCTCTACCGGTCGTCGTTCCACGCCGCCGACGCGGTGCAGGAGGGGGAGCGGGCGCTCGCGCATCTCGCCGAGGTGATCGAGCTGGAGGGGCCGTCGTCGATCGCCGCGGTGATCCTCGAACCGGTCGTCGGGACGAACGGGATCCTGGTGCCGCCGGACGGATATCTCGCGGGTGTCCGGGAGCTGTGTGACGCGCACGGGATTCTGCTGATCGCCGACGAGGTGATGTCGGGTTTCGGACGCTGCGGGGAATGGTTCGCGATCGACCACTGGAATGTGGTACCTGATCTGATCTGCTTCGCGAAGGGCGTCAACTCGGGTTATGTGCCGCTCGGCGGGGTGGTCATCTCCCAGCGGATCGCGGACCTGTTCGCGCGGCGGCCCTATCCCGGCGGGTTGACCTACTCCGGGCATCTTCTTGCCTGCGCGGCGGCGGTGGCGTCCATAAAAGCCTTCGAATCCGAAAACGTCCTCGCTCGGGCCCGTGCGCTTGGGGCCGACGTTGTCGGGCCGCAGCTGGCGAAAATCGCCGAGCGGCATCCCAGTGTGGGTGAGGTGCGTGGGCTCGGGGTTTTCTGGGCGGTCGAGCTGGTTCGTGACCGGGCCACCCGGGAGCCGCTGGTGCCGTTCAACGCGGCGGGTGCGGCGGCCGCGCCGATGGCGGCTGTGACGGCGGCCTGCCGGGAAAGCGGCCTGTGGCCGTTCACCCATTTCAACCGGGTGCACGTGGTGCCGCCGTGTACGACCAGTCCCGAGGACGTCTCGCTCGGCCTGTCGATCCTGGACGAGGCCCTGACCGTCGCGGACGGCTACTACACCGGGTGACCCGCGACCCGTAACCCGGAACGGCGGATGCCCGGCCCGGTTCGCCCCTGTCGGAGGGGTGAACCAGACCGGGCATCGGCTGGCCGCTCGGGGCCGACGAGTCCGTTCGGCGCCTAGTACTGCAACGGCACTTGGTGGTCGTGGTGGATGATCTGCGTTGTGGTGGTGGAGGCGTGGGCTGGCGAGCTGGACGGGCTGTGTGGGCGGATCGGGGGCCGGTTCGGTCGGGCGGAGCCACGCCGGCGGGCCAGTGAGTATGTGTCCGGGCTGGTCGCCGGTTTGGACCGCAAGAACGGGTGGACGCTGGCGGAACGGGCCGGTGAACGGTCCCCGG